>NZ_JBEZGX010000022.1:0-125439 GCF_040650235.1 Kitasatospora sp. NPDC048722 | reverse complement strand
CCGATGCTGGACTTCTTCATCGTCAACGTGGCCCTGCCCACCATCGACCACGACCTCGCGGCCGGGCCCGCCGTCCTGGAGCTCGTCGCCGCCGGTCCAGACGATTCTCGGTGATCCTGCGTGCGGTCGGCCCAGCGGCCAGCTCCGGGCAGGACCTGCGCGACAGCGGTACGCCGGTCTCGGCGGGTGGCTGACAGGCGAGCGCCTTGGCTTCGGCGACCTGCACGGAGGCGAAGCGGGCGGGGCGTCGTGGACCGGGGGCCGACCGACAGCGAGTCTGACGCAGATGCGGGTCACCGGCGGTGACACCGGCACTGCCCGGAAGGTCAGCGCGCGCAGTCGTCGGTCGGGATGGGAGAAGGGGGCTCAGTTGCCCAGGCCAGCAGCATTCGCAGGCTGTCGTGCGATGGGCTGCCCGACTCGGCAGCATACGTGATCAAGGCCTGATCGGGATCGTCCGTTGCGCGCAGGGTCTCGTAGGTCAGTTCCAGATCGCCGACCACCGGATGGTGGAACCGCTTGGTTCCCGAGGTCTTGTCCTGCACCGGGTGCTCGGCCCACCAGCGACGGAAGTCCTCGCTCTTCATCGACAGTTCGCCGATCAGGCTCGCCAACCGGGGGTCCTCGGGGTGCCGTCCGGCGTCCAGGTGGAGGTAGGCGACGTTCTCGCGGGCGCAGGAGGTCCAGTCCGCATACAGTTCCCGGGACGTCTCGTCGAGGAAGGTGATCCGGGCGATGTTGCGCTCAGCTGGGTCGAGGGCCGCGTAGTCGCCGAAGAGGGCGGCCGCTGCCGGGTTCCAGGCGAGTATGTCCATGCGTCGGCCCATCACTACCGCCGGCATGTCCACCAGCTCGTCCAGCAGCCGCTGGAGCATGGGGCGCACACGTGGCGGCCCGGGCTGGCGCCAGGGAACGGGCCGGGCGGCGGGCTCCGGTCGAGCGAGGCGGTGCAGGTGCCGGGTGGCGTCCCCGTCCAGCCGCAGTGCGCGGGCGAGAGCGTCGAGCACCGCGCCCGAGGGGTTGGGCACACGGCCCTGTTCCATTCGGGTGTAGTAGTCGACGCTCACCCCGGCGAGTTGCGCGATCTCCTCGCGGCGCAGGCCCGCGACCCGGCGCCGGCCCCCGAAGTCCGGCAGGGCGACGTCTTCGAGGTGCAGGAGGGAGCGGCGGGTGCGGAGGAACTCGCCCAGGTTGATCGATGTGCTCATGCGACGATTGTGGCCCGTCGTGATGGGTGGCTGCCTGGCCCTGCCGGGGCCAGGCAGCCACCGCACCCGCCGTCAGGAGGCAGGGACGGCGGTCACCAGGCCCCCGTCGACGGCAATGTCCTGGGCGGTGATGTACGACGACCGCGGGGAGAGGAGGAAGGCCACGGTCTCGGCGATGTCCTGGGGCCGGCCGAGCCGCCTCAGCGGCACCTGGGACCGGATGGCATCGTGCGAGGCGGGGTCCGGGTTGGCGGCATCGAACATCTCGGTGACGATGTAGCCCGGGCTGATCGAGTTGACCCGGATGCCGCGCTCGGCGAGATCACTGCCCAGCGTGCGGGCAAGGTTGTGAACGGCGGCCTTGGTGGCCGCGTACACCGGTGCGACGGCCAGGCCCCGGTGCAGTGTCCACGAGGCGTTGATCACGACGGAACCGCCACCCGCGGCGTCGAGCAGGGGCAGGACCTTCTGGACCGTGAAGAACACCCCCTTGAAGTTGACGTCGACGCTGCGGTCGAAGTCCTGCTCGGTGACCTCGCCACTGCGTTGGAACACTCCGACCCCGGCATTGGCGAACACCCCGTCCAGACGTCCGTGGCGTTCACGGATCAGGGCAGCCAAGCGGTCGAGATCGGCGAGGTTCGCGGAGTCGGCCCGGACCGTGGACAGACGGGCGCCGTGGCCGGACGCCATGTCCAATTGTCCGACCGCGCGGTCGAGGCGGGCATCGTCGCGGCCGGTGATGACGATATGGGCGCCGGCTTCCAGGAGCAGACGCGCGGTGGCCAGACCCATCCCGCTGGTTCCGCCGGTGATCAGGATGACACGGTCGTGGAAGCCGGTCACATCATTGTTGCTGTCGGTCATGACCACAGCTTCGCCACCAGCTTTCGGGCGAACCAGGTCCAGGTCGACCCGGGTCTTCCGGGCCCCCCTTCTGTGGCCGGTCGAGACGGCATTCGCCACGCCTCCCTGGACCTCCAACGATGCGACAGGCACCGCCCGGCCCCTCGGCCCGCCGGCCCCGCCTCCCGCCGGTGCCCGCCCCCGACAGCGCGACCGTCGCGGCGAGGCCGCCGACGACCGGGGAACGGTGCAAGCGGTTCGTCAACTTGGCTTCTTCTAAAGGGATTTGACGTGTGTGTCGTCATTCTGTGGCGGCGGCCGTGGCCGTTCCCGTCCCAGACTTGTGGGGCGGATTCCAGGCCCGCCGCACCGATTGATCGGGCGTGAACGGAGCATTAAGCGTTCATTGGGATTTCGTCCCAGGCGCCCGTGCGGGGCCGAGGGTGATCCACAGCCCGCTAAGGTGAGCCTCAGTGCCACCACCCCGCTTGGAGACCGACGATGTCCATCAGCCCTGTCCGTCGCCGGGCCGCTGCGGCGCTGGCCGTCTCGGCCGCGGCCGCGCTCGTGCTGTCGTCGTGCAGCTCCTCGTCCGACGGCGGGGGCGACTCCGACTCGGACGGCTCCGCCACGGCCCCCGCCACCGGCCCGTCCCTGCCGCCGCCCACCAGCGTCACCCTGCCGCCCGAGCACGCGGGCTTCGACTACCAGATCTCCTCGCCCTACCAGCCCCCGGCCGGGGTGCAGGTGGTCAGCCGCGACCACGGCGCGGCGCCGGCCGCCGGGATGTACAACATCTGCTACGTCAACGCCTTCCAGGCCCAGTCCGGCGCCGAGAAGGACTGGGAGCCGGATCTGCTGCTCCGCGACGGCGGCGGCAAGGTCGTCTACGACAGGAACTGGAACGAGGCCCTCCTCGACGTCCGCACCGACGCCAAGCGCCAGCGGATCGCCCAGAAGGTGAACGGCTGGATCGACGAGTGCGCGGCCAAGGGCTTCAACGCCGTCGAGCCGGACAACTACGACAGCTACACCCGCTCCGACAACCTGCTGACCGCGGCCGACGTCGAGGCGTTCCAGACGGTGATCGCCGCCCACGCGCACGAGAAGATGCTCGCGATCGGCCAGAAGAACACCGTCGAGCTGGCCGGTGACCGCCAGAAGGTCGGGCTGGACTTCGCCGTCGCCGAGGAGTGCGGCGAGCAGGACGAGTGCGGCGGCTACGTCGACGCCTTCGGCGACCGGGTCTACGTCATCGAGTACACCGACAAGGGCCTGTCGAAGGCCTGCAAGGGCTGGGGCGACAAGCTGAGCATCGTCCGCCGGGACAAGAACGTGCTGCCGCAGGGCAAGGCGGGCAACGTCCGCAAGACCTGCTGAGCCCGGATGTGACGAAACCCTGACGACTCGGCTCCGCCCCTGGTCAAGACGGGGGCGGGCCTGGTCGAATCAACGGCGTGGACAGTACAGCGCACAACGGGAAGGGCACCCCGGTCGGCCGCCGGGTCGTGCTCGGGCTGCTCGGCCTCGGCGCGGTCGGCGTCGCCGCCGGGCCGTACCTGCAGAAGGCCCAGGACACCGTGGCAGGCAAGGACCCGACCGGCCTGACCGGGCTCCTTCCCGGGGGCGGCGGCTTCCGGTACTACTCGATCACCGCCTCCGTCCCCGAGCGGACCGCCGAGACGTACACCCTGAGCGTCGGCGGCCTCGTCGACCGCCCCGCCACCTTCCGCCTCGCCGAACTCCAGGCGATGCCCCAGCGGCGGATCGTCCACGACGTGCAGTGCGTGACCGGCTGGCGTGTCCCGGACACCCCCTTCGAAGGCGTCCCGCTGTCGCACCTGCTCGACGCGGCCGGCGTGCGACCCGGCGCGCGGGCCGTGCGGTTCAGCTGCTTCGACGGCGCCTACACCGAGAGCCTCACCCTCGACCAGGCCCGCCGCGACGACGTCCTCGTCGCCCTGCGCATGCAGGACGCCCCGATCTCCCACTCCCACGGCGGCCCGGCCCGGCTCTACGTCGCGCCGATGTACTTCTACAAGTCCGCGAAGTGGCTCTCCGGCATCACCGTCACCGACGCGGTGCAGCCCGGCTACTGGGAACAGAACGGCTACGACGTCGACGCCTGGGTCGGCCGCTCGAACGGACGTGACGATGCACCGACCTCCTGAGCTCCTGCGTCGCTTCACCCGCGCCGAACGCTGGGTCCACCGCGTCACGGCCGCCCTGATGCTGATCTGCCTCACCACGGCCGCGTTCCTGTACGTGCCGCCCCTGGCCGAACTCGTCGGCAGGCGACGGCTGGTGGTGACCGTCCACGTGTGGTGCGGCCTCGCCCTGCCCGTCCCGCTGCTCCTCGGCCTCGCCTCCCGCGCCCTGCGCGCCGACCTCTCCCGTCTGAGTCGCTTCACCCCGACGGACTGGGCCTGGCTGCGCACCCTGCGCACGCGCGCCGCCGACCGCCCGGCCGGCAAGTTCAACGCGGGCCAGAAGCTCTACGCCCAGTGGACGCTCGGCGCGATCCTCGTCATCGTCGGCACCGGCCTGCTGATGTGGCTGACCCACCTGGCCCCGCCGTCCTGGCGCACCGGCGCGACCTTCGTCCACGACTGGCTGGCCGCCGCCATCGCCGTCGTCACGGTCGGCCACATCCGCATGGCCGTCCGCGACCCCGAGGCCCGCCTCGGCATGCGCACCGGCCTGGTCGACCCGTCGTGGGCCGCCCGCGAACACCCGGAGTGGGACCCGGAGCGCCCCTGAGGGAGGACAACGCCCCGCCGGTGACAGGGAACCGGCGGGGCGGGCCCGTCCGCCTGCATGTCGTGCTCGCGGGGCTGGTCGAGCCAGTAGCCCGCCGCGGCCCGGCCGCTCAATGGGTCAACCGCTGGTGCGCCGCCCCCGGAGCCATGCGAGGAACTCGGCGGAGAACTCGGTGCCGCCGCCGCTTCGGGTCGCCATCGCCGTGGGCGGGGTGGTGGCGCTCGCCTTCGAGGTGGTCCCCTCGCGATTGCCCGCTCCCCGCTGACCCGTCCGGTTCACCGGCGCTACCCGGACGGCTCGACTACTGTTCGTGTTTGCAGGCGCGCCCTGCGTGAGAGGATCGCGGGGCAAGGCGATCCACGTGCGACAAGGAGAAGACATGGCCGAGCGTCAGAACGGCACCGTGAAGTGGTTCAACGAGGAGAAGGGCTACGGCTTCATCAGCCCCGAGTCCGGTCCGGACCTCTTCGTGCACTTCCGGGCGATCGAAGGGCAGGGCTTCAAGTCCTTGATGGAGGGCCAGAAGGTCTCTTTCGAAGCCGTTCAGGGCCAGAAGGGCATGCAGGCCGACAAGGTCCGCGTCGAGCAGTAGAGCAGTGGAGCAGTGCGGCCGTCGGCGGCGTGGAGGGGTGTCCTTCCGTCGGCCGCGGGCCGGCGTGGCGGCTTGGAACATGACGAGCGGTCGGTTCACGCCTCGTCGTTCGGCGCGGCGGCGGTCGCGTACGCCGAGCATCGTCCGGGCTACGTGCAGGCCGCGGTGCGCTGGGCGCGGATCGCGGCCAGGCCGCCGGCCACCTGCTCGCCCTGCTCGTCAATTGGCCCGGCCCCGTCGGCCCCGGACAATCTCGCCTCCGACGACGACCCGAACCCCGAGCCCGAGGAGGTCGCCATCGGCTTCTACCGCGACCTCGACATCGACGGCACCCTCACCGCCGTCCTCGACCAGGCGCACGCCATCAGCTTCCTCACCCGGCTCCGCGACCAGCACTGACCCGCACCCGCACGGCCCGCCGCGCCCGGCCGCCACCCTCCGTGGCACCCGACGCGGCGGGCCGTAAGACACACTGTCCGCCGAACTGCCGAACTGCCCGGCAGCCCGACCGGTTCAGCCCCGGAGGGTGGCGAGCCAGTCGGTCAGCAGGCGGTTGACCTCGTCGGGGCGTTCCTGCTGGATCCAGTGGCCGCAGGCGTCCAGGAGATGGGAGGCGGTCAGGCCGGGGAGGGTGGTGGGGAAGGCGTCGATGGCGTCGGACATCCAGGTGGTGGAGGCGTCCAGGGCACCGCCGACGAACAGGGAGGGCTGCTCGATAGCGGCTCCGCGGTGGGGGGCGAGGTCCTCCCAGTCGCGGTCCATGGTGCGGTAGCGGTTGAGGGCGCCGGTCAGCCCGGTGCGCTCGAACTCCCCGGCGTAGACGTCGAGGTCGTCCTCGGTCAGCCAGGCCGGGAGGACACCGACGGGGAAACGGTCGCGCAGCCGGCCGCCGCGGGCGACGAAGTGCGGGTCGGGCTCGTGCGGTGCGGGCATGGTGTCGGCGGACAGGGCGGCGTAGAAGCCCCTGAGCCAGTCCCTGACGTCGGGCTCGATCTCCGCCTCGGCGCGGCCGGGCTGCTGGAAGTAGGAGACGTAGAACTCCTGGTCAGGGCCGCCGAGCCGGCCGAAGACGTCGGTGGGGCGGGGGCCGCCGGGCGGCGCGTAGGGGACGCTCAGCAGGGCCAGGGCGCGGAAGACCTCGGGGTGGAGCAGGGCGGAGGTGGCGGCGATGTTGGCGCCCCAGTCGTGGCCGACGACCACCGCGTTCTCCTCGCCGAGGGCGCGCACGAGTGCGACGTTGTCCTCCACCAGGTCCAGCAGCCGGTAGGCGTCGGTCGCCTCGGGCTTGGAGGAGCGGCCGTAGCCGCGCACGTCGAGGGCCGCCGCACGGTATCCGGCCGCGGCCAGGGCCGGGAGCTGGCGGCGCCAGGAGTACCAGGACTCGGGGAAGCCGTGCACGAGCAGGACCAGCGGACCGGTGCCCTGCTCGACCACGTGCAGGCGCCCGGCGGGGGCCTCGACGGTGTGGTGGCGGAGTGCGGCGGACGGCTCGGACTTCATGGGGTCTGCTCCTCGGTACGCGGGCGGACGGGCACCCGCCGATCATGCGGTGTGGTGACCGGCCGAGGCGATCGGCGTTGCCAGTTCGGCAAACTGGCGGGACAGGATGCGGGAGCGGCACGTCCGGAAGGGGTGGAGCGGGTGGCTGGCGACGAGGTGGCCGACACGCTGGCGGCGATGGGCCCGCGGCTGCGGGCCGTACGCGAGCGGCGCGGCGTCACGCTCACCGACGTCTGCCGCGCGACCGGCATCTCCCCGAGCACGCTGTCGCGGATCGAGACCGGCCGGCGCAAGCCCACCCTGGAGGTGCTGTTGCACCTGTCGAAGGAGTACGGCGTCTGCCTGGACGAACTGGCCGCCAGCGGCCCCACCGCCCCTGCCGCCACCACGGCCGCCCCCGCCCCCGCTCCCGATGTCGAGCGCACCGCTGCGCTCCGGCGTTTCGGCGACGACAAGGCGGTGCTGCCGCTGACCCGGTACGTCGGGGGCCTGCACGCCCACAAACACGTCCTGCCCGCCGTTCAGGAGCCGCCCGCGCGGCCCCGGCAGGTCTCGCACGACGGCTGGGAATGGCTGTGCGTCCTGTACGGGCGGCTGTGGCTCGCCCTCGGCGACCAGGACCTCGTCCTGGGTGCCGGAGATGTCGCCGAGTTCGACACCCGCAGGCCCCACGGCCTCGCGAACGCCGGCCCCGGCGGCCCGGTCGAGTACCTGGTCATGTTCGGGCCGCAGGGAGAGCGCCTGCGAGCACGCACCCCGCCCGCCCCAGGCCCCAGGGCCCGGTAGCGGGCGGCCTTCCGGCCGGCTCACTCCCCTTCGGCGCAGGCCTGCGCCTCGGTCAGGTAGCGGGCCACCGGGCCGAGGGTCAGCATCCCGCTGGCCGCGCCCGCGTGTTCGGTGCGGGCGGAGCGCAGGGCCGCCGCGGCGCGGGCGGCGACGGCGCGCTCGCCGAGGCGGGTGGCGGCGCGTGCGAGCAGGCACCACAGCGCCTCCTGCATGTGGTCACGCGGTGGCCGGGGCGCCGCGGCCAGGGCGGCACGGGCCTGCTCGGGGCGGTCCTGGTCGAGGAACAGGAGGGGGCGGGCCCAGGGGCCGTAGGGTCCCCAGTCGAGACGGGGATCGGTCGGTGCGGGCCGGTCGTGCAGCAGGCGCAGGCCCAGGAGGGCGAGGGGGAACAGCCCGCGGTGCAGTCCGGGCATGCCGGCCGTCCGCAGGGCGTCCTCGGCGGCGCGGTACCGCGCCGCGGCCGCGGCGGGGGTGGGTCCGCCGGGTTCGGTGCTGTCGGCGGCGGTGGCCCGGGCCCGGAACCACGCGGTGAGGCAGGGGACGAGGGGTGCCTCGACGGTGGCGGCGAGCTGTTCGGCGGCCCGGGCGTGCGCGGCTGCTGCCGGGAGGTCGCCGAGGGCGGAGGCGGATTGGAGACGGATGAGCCGGCCGAGCACGGCGAACCTCGGCAGGTCGTTGCGGCTGGCCAGGTCGAGGATCTCGCCGCCGATCGCGTCCCGTACCGCGGCGAGTCCGGGGCGGGCGAAGGACTGGAGGAAGACCCCGTTGAGGGCGAACGCCAGCAGGGCCGGATCGCCCAGGTCGCGGGCCAGCGTCTCGGCCTGCCGTGCCGCCCGCCCGGCCCGCTCGAGCCCGGCCGCCGGCAGATCGGCGCTGCGACTCTCGACGGCGACCGTGGCCAGGAGGCGGGCGCGCAGGTCGGCGGGGCCGTCGGGGCCGAGCCCGGCGAGCGCGCGCTCGGCGGCCGCGACGACGGCACGGGACTGCTCGGGGTCGTCCGCCCGGCTCCACAGGGCGGGCACGTCGTAGGCGCCGATGATCCGGGCGGTCAGCGTGAGGTCGCCGGTGCGCCTCGCCGCGTGGATCGCGGCGAGGCGGTCGCGCCGTGAACGGACCAGGGCGTCACCGCCGGCCAGTGCCAGGGTGCGGGCCAGGTCGACGGTGGTGCGCGGGCCGAGCCGGACGGCGCCGGCCGCCCATGCGGGCGGTGGCGCTTCGAGGGACGCCGACCGGTTGAGGATGTCCGTCTCCAGGCGCCCGAGATCGGGGCCGGGATCGAGTCCGAGCTGGTCCACGAGCATCGTGCGGGCGCGGCGCAGGGTGGCCAGGGCGTCGGCCTGGCGGCCCGCGCGGTGCAGCGCGCGGGCGAGCAGCCCCCAGGCCGGCTCCCGCCAGGGGTGTTCGGCGACGTGGGCGCCCAGCTCGGCGACGAGATCGGTCCCCGTGCCGGCGTCGAGCAGGAGACGAGCGCGGAGTTCCACCCCCTCCAGCCGCAGCTCCTCCAACCGCGTCCGCTCGCGCTGCGCCCAGGCGGAGTCCCGCACGTCGGCGTAGGCGGGCCCGCGCCAGGCCGCCAGTGCCGCGCCCAGTCCGTCGGCCGCGTCGGGATCGTGCCGGGCGCGGGCCAGGGCGTCCTGGAACCGGTGGACGTCCACGTCCTCGCGCGGCAGCCGCAGCGCGTAACCGGGTCCTTCCGTGACCAGGACGCGCGGCGGGTTCCGGGGCGGCCGGTCGGGTTCGATGGCGCGGCGCAGCGCGGCGACGAACGTGCGCAGCGCGCCCACGGCGCCTGCCGGCGGCTGGGACCACAGGTCGTTCACGAGGGTGTCGGTGGTGACCATCCGGCCCTCGGCGGCGACGAGCCGGGCGAGGACCTCGCGGTGGCGTGGTCCGCCCAGGTCGAGCGGAGTTCCGTCCTCCCGCATGGCCCGCACCGCACCCAGCACGTCGATTCGCATGCCTCCATCCTCCGTGGCGCCGGTGCGCCGCGTCACGCGGTGCTGATCGGTTGCTGATCGGGGACGTCCACGCTGTTCCCGTCCGCCCCCGACCCGAGGAAAGGGCCCTTTCGCCATGACGCTCACCATCGCCGGCTTCGACCACGTGCGCCTGCCCGGCGCGGACGGTGTGGAACTGGCCGCCGCCGTCGGCGGCAGCGGCAGTCCGGTCGTACTACTGCACGGCTTCCCCCAGACCCATCTGATGTGGCGGCACGTCGCCGAGCGCCTCGCCGGCGAGCACACCGTGATCTGTCCCGACCTGCGCGGCTACGGCACCAGCGACAAGCCCGCGGCCACCGGCCCCGAGGTGTACGCCAAGCGCAGCATGGCCGCGGACGTCGTGGCCCTGGCGGCGGCGCTCGGGCACGAGCGCTTCGCCCTCGTGGGACACGACCGGGGCGCCCTGGTCGCCTTCCGCGCGGGGCTGGACCACCCCGAGACCGTCACCCATCTCGGCCTGCTCGACATCGTGCCGACGCTGGACATGTGGAACGTCCTGCACGGCGTGTCAGCGGCGGTCGGCTACCACCTGTTCCTCATGGCGCAGCCCCCCGGCCTGCCCGAGGTGATGATCGCCAACAGTGCGGAGGCGTTCTTCGGCTCGTTCCTCGACGCCTGGGCGGGCGATCCGGCCGCCCTGCCTGAGGACGTGCGTGCCGAGTACCTGCGCTCCTGTGCCGCCGCGGTGCCCTCGATCGTCGCCGACTACCGTGCCTCGGCCGGCATCGACGTCACCCACGACCAGGCGGACGTGGACGCCGGGTCCCAGCTGGCGATGCCCGTCACCGTCGTCCAGCAGGACTGGGGCGCGCAACTGGGCTACGACGCCGCCGCGGTGTGGCGGGCCTGGGCACCGGACCTGGACCACCGGCTGACCGGGGCCGGGCACTTCATGGCCGAAGAGGCACCCGACGACATCGCGGAGGTGATCCGGGCTCTCCTGGCCCGCTGAGCCTCCCGCTCCCGCCTCCCGCCCCCGGCGCGCCCCGTGCCCGACGCGATCACGCCGAGCCCACGCAGGAGCCGCGAGGGCGGGTCGCGGTGCCCCGGCTCGCCGCCACGTCCACCCGGCACGGAGGCGTGGCGGCGGACCCGGTGGTCACCCGCCTCCGCCGAACAACCGGGCCAGCAGGCGGAAGGGCGCCGAGACGAAAAGGGCGGCGACGGCGTCGGCGATCTCCTGCTCGGTGGCGCCGGGCCGCCGGTGGCCGACGTGGTCCCCGGCCAGGTCGCCGAACGGCACCGACGCGCGGTGCGGGTGCTTCCCGGTGGCCTGGATCCAGGGCCGCTGTTCGTCGCGGTGGTTGCGCGCCCAGATCCAGGAGACGTCGTCGGGGGCGCGGTGGACCTCCCAGAGCTCGCGCTCGGTGGTGACGCCGGAGTTCTGGCGCCGCAGGGGCGTGAGCTCGGGACCGTCGTGGGTGCAGCGCTTGATCTCGATGCCGTAGTCGTTGACCGCCCGCCACTCGGCGGGCGGTCCGGACTCGAGGAAGGGCGTGGCCGTCAGGCGGTCGACCGTGCTGTCGCCCGCATGGGGGTGAAACTGCCCTCCGCCAGCCGTTCGCCGTGCTGGAGCGGTAAGTTGACGGCTGCCAACTGTGGGAAGGACCGCTGACGTGACCATCGATCAGGCTGCCCTCGGCAGCGCGGTGAAGGCGGTCGTCGCCGCTGCTCACGCCGATGACTCGGCTGCGCTGTACCGGGCGGTGATGCCGCCGACGGGCACGGATGCCCCTCCGGCGGAGGTGGCTGCCTGGTTCGGGTCGCTCGTCCTTCACCTGGCGCTCACGGCTGCGACCGCTTCGGACCTGGAGCGGGGCTGTTCCCGGGAGGCGGTCTCGGGGTGGATCGGGGAGGTGCTGGGCCCGCTGCCCAGCCCGGCGCTGCTGCGGGCCGCGGACCCCGCTCGGATCGACCACGTCGACGCGGTGAGCGCCGCGGCCGCCTGCTCCCGGCTCCGCGAGTACGCCGTCGACCTGATCCGGGTGGGCCTCATCGAGCCGGACGAGGACCCGGATCAGCGTGCCGTCGATGCTCACTGTGCGGTGACGAACGACAAGGACGCGCGGATCATCGTGATGGCGATGCTCGGTCGCCTCGCTCCTGGTCCGGGCGGGCGGGGCTGACGGTGCCGTGCCGGTGCCGCGCGGGTTCCTGGTCACCGCCGGTGCTGGACTGACGGTGGATCGCGGACATGGAAGGGCGCCTTTCCCCCTTGCTCTGCTGTTGCCCTCGTGCGCTCGCGGAGCGCTTCTGCCACAGTGGCGGTCTCCTGGGCGGAAGGTCACTCGCCTCGGGGGAGTTCCGGCGGATCGGCCAGAGCCTGGTACCGGGTGAAGGCTTCCTGAGCGTCGGGGACGAAGGTCGGGCTGCGGATCGCGTCCCGGAGTTCGGCTTCGGTGAGCCATGTGTGCCAGGCGATCTCCGAGGCATCCGGCGTGATCGGCTGGGTGATGGTGGCCTCGTGCACGCCCAGCCAGTAGGGGCTGATCGCTCCGCGGCAGAGGTACTTGAAGACGAGCCGTGTGGAGGCGTGGACACCGATCTCCTCGGCGAGTTCCCGGGCCGCTGCGGCCTCGTATGTCTCACCCACGTTGACGGCGCCGCCCAGCAGCCAGTTGTACCGGCCGGGAAAACGGGAGTCGTTGTCGGGACGTCGGTGGACCAGGATCCGGCCCTCAGGGTCGCGGCAGACGGTCGTCGCGACGCGATGCAACCACTGGTGGCGGATCGCCTCGCCCCGCTCCACGACTGCCAGTACGTGGTCTTCCTCGTCGACACGTTCCACCAGTTCGGCCATGGCGCACACGATGCCAGAGGGCACTGACAGATCCGTGAGAGGACAAGGGTTCAGTAGGCCGGGACCGACCAAGACTCCACCCTCCACGAATCCGCCCGCTTGGCAGCGGCGTCCCCCGGTACCGAGGAGAGCGCAAGGAAGACGAGTCGAAACCCGCGCTGCATCGACGAGAACCGTCAACGTCGGCACGGCTCACGCTGATGCCAGGCGGAGATCACTACGGGCCCTTGCAACCCTGCGGTGCCACCAACGGGACCGGAGATCCGGGCTTGTGCTCCGTGGGCGGGACCGTTGTCGAGAGGGATCTCGATCGGTGGAGTTCGGCGCTGACAGGACCTCGCTCCGGCGAGGGCGGCACTCTTCGCGGAAGGGTCTTCACATGGGAACCCACGCGTTCGTGCTCAGGCGTTCGGATGCTGGTCCGCCGGCGTGGCGAGGTCGTGTCGGACATTCAGCGAGACCGCCGTCGTCGTCATCATCGCGAAGTCCGCCGGGCGCAGGGTCTTCGGCCCCGCCACCGCGGACGTCCGTCTCGTTTGACCTCTTGCGCGTCAGTCCGGCAGCCAGCGCAGCTCGTGCGCCAGGGTTTTGGCGACGGCACGGATGCGGCGGTGCAGTGGCGACTGCTCGCGTGGGAGGACCAGGTGGAACGTCAGGCCGGGCGCGCCCCGCAGCGGTCGCCAGGTGAGGCCGGCCGGTTGTGCCGTGGCCGCGGCTTCTCCGGCCGGGGCCAGGGTGAGCCCGTCGCGCAGGTCGCGTTGAGACATGTCGAAAGAGACTGCGGGCGTGTGGAATCGGGGGTGTGGTCGGGTGTCTCGGAACAGTGCGGACAGCTGATCGTGGATCACGGGGTTGGCCGCACGGTCCGGGAGTCGTAGCGGATACGCGGCCGCGTCGGCGATCTCGATCTCCGGGTGTTCGGCCAGCGGATGGTGCTGCGCCAGCTGGACCCCGATGCGCGCACGCCGCAGCAGGAACCGGCGCACGCCACGGCCCGGTTGTTCACCGCGGGTGATCCCGGCATCGATGCTTCCGTCGGCGACCGCGGGGGAGATCTCCGGTGTCGCCATCGGGGCCGCGCCGACCTCGAGTCCGCTGTTGCCGCGAACCAGCCTGTCCACCAGGGCCGGTGCCGTCTCGGCCCCGGCGCTGAGGCTGTACCCGATGCGCAGCGTGCCCAGTTCACCGGTCGCCGCGCTCCGGGCGGTGTCCCACGCCCGGTCCAGCGCCGCCAGCGCGGGCGGCGCGGACTCCGCCAAAGCCGCACCGGCCGTGGTCAGTACGACGTGACGCGTGTTGCGGACCAGCAGGGCCGTACCGAGTTCCGCCTCCAGTCGGCGCATCCGGGTGCTGAGTGCGGGCTGTGCGATCCCGATCCGTGCGGCCGCGCGGGTGAAGTTCAACTCCTGCGCCAGCACCAGGAAGTACCGCAGGCTCACCGTATCCGGCGCCACGTGCCCTCCCGCCGATTGATAGCGATCCGTTCTGAGCCTATCCCGTACCGGTCTTTCCCTCGGCCGCACATCAAGACCTAACCTGCGGATGCCGGGAGCGATCGATCTGAGTTCGATTCGAAGTCGGACGTGTCCGGCCGAACAGAGGAGGTTTCCATGGCCAAGGGCTACTGGGCCAGTGTCTACCCCGCCGTTTCCGACCCTGAGAGGCTGACTGCCTACGAGAAGCTGGCCGGTCCGGCTGTCCGGGCTGGGGGCGGGCGCGTCCTGTCCCGTGGCGGTCGAGTCGTCGCCCACGAGGCCGGAATCACGCAACGCGTCGTTCTGATCGAGTTCGACAGCTTTGAACAGGCCGTCGCGGCATACGAGAGCGAGGCGTACCAGAAGGCGCTGGTGGCCCTCCCCGACGGCGTCGAGCGCGACTTCCGCATCATCGAGGGCATCGACTGACCGGCAGGCCCAGCCGTCGCTGAGCATCCGTCACCTGAAACGCACGCGGTGCCGAACGACGACTCACGAGACGAGTTCGAAGCGATGCCCCGCGTCAGCAGACCCCCGCGGCGATCGGGAGCCCGCAGCGGTCGGCGGCCCCGGCCGGACGGAGGAGGTGAAGGATCTGCGAGCAGGGGCTCCCGAGGCGCCGTCCGGCGGTAGATTTCGCTGCCATCGTGGGACTCCGCCGGAACGACCGCCGCCCGGCAGCGGTCCCCGGGGAGAGTGAGGACACCGTGCCCGGTCCACCCTTTCGGCCCGTCGGCCCCGTGCGCCGCCCCGAACTCCTCCAGGCCCTGCGCACCGGGCCGTTCGACCTCGCGCTGCGCACGGCGATCCGCGACAGCGGGCTGAGCCTGGAGGGGATCCAGCGCCGCCTCGACCGGCGCGGCGTCCAGGTCAGCGTCTCCAGCCTGAGCTACTGGCAGCGCGGCCGCAGCAGACCCGAACGGCCGGACTCGCTGGCGGCGGTGCGGGTGCTGGAGGAGGTGCTGGGCCTGCACCGGGACGAACTGGTCGTCCTGCTCGGCCCGCGCCGTCCGCGCGGGCGCTGGGTGGAGCACGTCCCCGGTTCGCTCGACTACGCCAGCACCTTCGGCGATCCGGCCGTGGAGGGCGTCCTGGCCGACCTCGACCCGCGCGCCAACGCCCGGCTGGAGACCCTGCACACCCGGGTCGACGTGCACATCGGCTCGCGGCGGGAGGAGCGCCGGGTGGACGTCGTGCAGGTGGTCCGTGCCGTGGCCGCGGGCGTCGACCGGCTGATCCTGCTCACCCAGGCCACGCCCGAGATGTCCGCCGGTGCCGACCTCGGCCTGTCCGACCTGGTCGGCTGCCGACTCGGGAGGCGCCGGGTGGACCGCGAACGCGGCCTGGCGGCAGCGGAGTTGCTCCTCGACCTGGTGCTCGGGCCCGGGCAGTGCACGGTCGTCGAGTACAGCTACGCCTATCCCTCGGAGCAGGTCGCCACCCGCTACCAGCGCATGGTGCGCTTCCCCGGGAAGAACCTGGTCCTGCGGGCGCGCTTCGACCCGGCGGACCTCCCGGCCGGGTGCGCCGCGCTCTGGCGCCCGCAGCACGACGCGCCGCCGTCCAGCGACGAGCAGCTGAGGGTCTCCCCGGCCGGCCACGCCTGTGCCGTGTTCCCGGACGTCACCCCCGGCATCTACGGGCTGTCCTGGGAGTGGAACGAGAACCTCGCGCCGGTGCCGCCGCGGGCCGGCTGACCACCCCGGCCGGAAGCGGCCTTCGGAGGGCCGCCGGATGTAACGGCGGCCATCCGAAAGATGGTTGATGGATCGTCGTGTCATCGGAGGGAGGTTTCAGCGGACGACGGCCGGTGCCAGGGCGGCGCGCACCAGCAGGGCGGGCGCCCCGGAGCCGTCGGCCGGGACGCTCCACACGTCGGTGCCGTCGTCGCCCGGCAGCGCGTACGCGAGGGTCCGCCCGTCCAGCCACAGCGCCTGGTCGTCGACGTCGCGCTGCTCGGCGGTCGCGCTCTCCGCCATGGTCCGCAGGTCCAGCACGTACAGCCGCCAGGGCGCGTCGTCCGGCAGGCCGGGCACGCGCTTCTTGTACGCGATCCGGGTGCCGTCGGGGGACAGAGAGGGGCACTCGACGTTGCCGTGCACGGTGGTGAGCGTGCGGCGGGTGACGTCGCCGGCGGCCAGGTAGGTGCGGCCGCCGGTGGCCACGGTGGCGTAGAACCGTTCGTCGTCGGCGAAGGTCACGCCCCAGACGTTGACGTCCGGGGAGCGGTAGGGCACGCCGTCGAGGGTGACGGCGTCGTCCTCCAGGTTCTCCTGGAGCGTCCAGGTGCGGGTGTCCAGGACGGAGGTGCGGGTGGAGAAGGAGCCGCCGGCGTAGGAGTCCCCGCTGAGGAAGACCGTCCACGCCACCAGGTGTCCGGAGGGCGACACCCGGGCCCGGGTCGGGATCCCGGCCAGGTCGTAGTGGCGCACCTCGTGCAGGGCCGCGTCCAGGACCACGGCGCGGTAGCCGTCCTGGACCAGCCCGTGCACCGCCTGCAGGCAGATTCCGGTGCCTGCCGCCGCGTGGAAGCGCAGACAGGTGGGGGCGGACGCCGCGGTGCGGGTCCCGTCCGGCTGCCGGAGCGGGACGGAGGCCAGCTCGTCGCGGTCGGGGCCCCAGGTCATGCTGCGGAACACCAGGCGGGGGCCGTCCGGCTGGGCGCCGAGCGTCACCGTCCCGGCCCGCACCGGCGGTTCGTCCGCCCGGGCGCCCCGGGCCTGCCCGGCGGCGTGCAGCACCGCCAGCGTGCCGGTCGCCGCCAGCAGCGCGACCGCCGCGAGCAGGACGAGGAACCTGCGTCCGCCGCTCACGCGGCCTCCTTCCCGCGCGCCGGGCCCGGCCGCAGCACGGACGCCGCCACGGCCACCGCCCCGGCCAGCGCGGCCGTCATCGCCGCCAGGGCCGCGCCGTCCCCCCACCGCGCCCACAGCACCCCCACCGCCAGCGAGCAGCCGAAGCGGCCGGCGGCCTGGCCCGTGCCCACCAGCGCCAGGCCGGCCCCCTGCCGGGACGCGGGCACGACGGCGGCCGTGGCGGCCGCGAGCATCCCGTCGGTCGCCGCGTAGAACACGCCGTGCAGGGTGAGGACGGCCGCGGCGACCGGCAGCCCGCCGGCCGGGCGCAGCAGCAGGAGCGCGTACCCGGACAGCAGCGCCAGGTGTCCCAGGACGAACACCCGCCGCCGGCCGTACCGGTCACCGGCCGCACCCAGCGGTACCGCGAGCAGCAGGTAGGCCGCGGCCGTGCCGAGCGGCAGCAGCGGGAACCAGCCGGCCGGCAGGCCCAGGCGCCGCTGGGCGAACAGGTAGACGAAGGAGTCGCTGAGGGTGGCGAGTCCGAGCAGTGCCGCGCACAGGCAGACCCGGCGCAGGCCGGGCAGGCGCAGCAGCCGGGCGACGGGCCGTCCGGCCGGCAGCGGGAGCGCGCCGCCGACCGTGCCCCCGGGGCGGGCGGGCACGCACAGGACGAGCACCAGGACGCCGAGCGCCGCGACGCAGGAGCTGACCGTGAAGACCGCGTGGTAGCCGCCCGGGGCGGCGCGCAGGATCAGGAAGGCCAGCAGCGGTCCGGCCAGCGCCCCGACGGTGTCCATCGCCCGGTGCACGCCGAACGCGCGGGCGCGGCGCTCGGGCGGGGTGGACAGGGAGATCAGCGCGTCGCGCGGGGCGGTGCGCAGCCCCTTGCCGGCCCGGTCCACGGCGAGGACCAGACCGAGCACCGGTGTGGTGCGGGCGAGCAGCAGCGCCGGTTTGCACAGCGCCGAGAGCCCGTACCCGGCGGCCGCGACGGCCTTGTGCCGCCCGTGGCCGTCGGTGCCGTGGCCGTGGGCGTCGTGCCCGCCGGGCCGGTCGGCGAGCAGCCCGCCGAGCAGCCGGACCACGACGGTCGCGCCGTTGTAGACGCCGTCCAGCACGCCGAACCCCAGGGGGGACACGGCCATGGCGGTGACCAGGTAGAGCGGGAGCACGGCGGTGACCATCTCGGAGGAGACGTCCGTGACGAGGCTGACGGTCCCGAGCGCCAGCACGGTGGTGGCGATCCGCGCGGGCCGCCCCGGCCGGGGGGCCGGGGCGGCGTCGGACGCCGGGGTGTGACGGCTGTCCGCGAGGTACACGGTCAGTTCCAGACGCCGGTGATGTCGTTGGCCGAGGCGGACTTGCCGGCGTGGGCGCCGGTGCCGGCCAGGTCCTCCAGGGTGTGCAGCAGGTCGTAGTGGTTGTACGAGGTGCTGCTGGTGGCACCCGCCCTGGCGGGCTGCCCGTAGATCAGGGTGGGGATGTGGTTGCCGCTGTTGCGGTCGTCCTCGTCGTAGGTGACGACCAGCAGGCTGTTGTGGCTCCCGGCCCAGGAGGCGTAGCCGCCCAGCTTGTTCTTCAGCCAGGAGTCCCCGGTGCCCACCGAGCAGTTGTGCATGTCGCTGCAGAGGTCGGGGATGACGAAGGAGACCTTGGGCAGCGTGCCGTAGTCCGAGGGGAACTGCGTGAAGGTGTGCTCGGTGGAGCCGGGGACGTTGCCGAAGCCCACCCAGGGGGCGTGCTTGCGGGCGTAGTTGCCGCTGCTGCAGGTGGTGGACCCCTGGCTGGGCAGGGCCTCGCTGTAGCTGCCCCAGCTCTTTCCGGCCGCGCTCAGCTCGGACGCCAGGTTGGGCGCCTTGCTGAAGCCGGGGGAGTAGCAGGAGTCGTCGGTGATTCCCTGGGTGCTGCCGGAGAACACCGCGAAGTAGTTCGGCTGGCTGGGGTGGGTGATCCCGTACGAGGCCTTGAGCAGGGCACCTCCGGTGGCGAGCGAGTTGAGGAAGGGGGCGTCCGGGCTGCCGATGATCTGCCCGTAGGCGTGGTTCTCCAGCATCACCACGACGATGTGGTCGGGCGAGGGGAGGGTGGCGGCGGCCGAGGCGCTGGTACCGGCCGTGAGTGCGGCGGCTGCGGTCGCGCCGGCCACCGCGGCGGCCAGGACGAGCGTGGTGCGGGAACGGGCGGTGGGGAAGGGCATGCCTGTCTCCGGGCAGGGGGTGGGGTGGGGTGTCCGGCGCGGCGCGCCGGTGCGGACGGCGGACACACCGGGTGTGGGGTGCCGGGCCGTCGGCAGGGGTCGACCGTCCCGCAGCGTCGATCGGGCGTCAACACCTCTCGTGGACGGGTGAGTTCCTGCTGTCAAACGGCCGCCGACTGTGTGGATGCCGCAGGCCTGTGCTGACGGGCCGACGGCCGGATCTCGATCCTGCGGCGACGGCCAATACTGTGGATTCCCCAGTGCGACGCTCCGTCCCGGGGCGGCCGGGCCACTCGACTGGCGAATCCACAGAATTGCCCGCCCCGTGGGCCGGGGTGGGTGCCGTGCCGCAGTTCAGCGGCCCTGCGGACGGCCCTCGGGAAGCTGCTCTCAACCGTCAACCATTGTGAATTCCAGGCGCGTTGACCGCTGTAGCGGCGCGCGGCGACACTCTCGTCCCATCACGGCCCGCCCCCTTGGTGCCGGCCCCCTTCCCTTTCCGAGGAGTCCCCTCATGCCCCGTCGCGCCACGGCACGCCCCCGCACCCGCCCCCGTTCGTACGCCCGCTCCCTCGCCGCCGCCTGCGCACTGCTGCTGTGCGCGCCGCCGGCCGCCGCCGCCTCTACCAGTGCGGCCGCCTCGGCCGCCTCCACCCCCGCGGGGACGCCCGCTGCCCACGCCGGCATCACCTCCGGAAACTGGTCCGGCTACGCGGCGACCGGCTCGACGTACCACTCGGTCAGTGCGAGCTGGACCCAGCCCCGGATCAGCTGCGCCGCCGTCGGCGCGGTGTCCATCTGGGTCGGTCTGGACGGCCAGGGCACCAGCACCGTCGAACAGACCGGGACCCAGGCCGAGTGCACCGCCGTCAACGCCACACCCCGCTACTTCGCCTGGTGGGAGAACTACCCGGACCCGGAGTCCCCCTACCGCGACGCCGTCCGGCCCGGCGACACCATGACCGCCTCCGTCACCTACGACCGCGCGCACGACACCTACACCGCCGAGCTCACCGACGAGACCCTCGGCTGGACCGAGACCAAGTCCTTCCCCCGCTACGGCGGCGCCACCAACGGCAGCGCCGAAGTGATCGCCGAAGCCCCCAACCGCAACGGCTCCCGCCAGCCGCTGGCGGACTTCGGCAGCGTCACCTTCACCCGCGCCGCAGTCGACGGCCGCACCCTGGCCGCCGCCTCGGCGGCCACCGTGACCATGGCCCGCAACGGCGTCACCGAGGCCGTGCCCGGGCCGCTGTCCGGCGGCGGCGACTCGTTCACCGACACCTGGAAGCACTCCTGAACCCGCTCGCCGCCCAACCGACCAGTGAGGAACCGACGATGACCCCCCACCACCGAACCCCCCACCACCGAACCCCCCACCACCGAACCCCCCACCACCGCGCCCAGCGCCGGGCCCTGCTGTCCGCCGCCGCGCTGACCCTGGCCACCCTCGCCACCGCCCCCCTCGCGCACGCCGGGCCGACCGCCGCCCCCCACCGGCCCTGGCACCAGCTGTGCGCCGCCCCCACCGAGACCACCGCCGGCTGCGACGTCCTGGAAGCCGACACCCCCACCGGGCCGGCCGCCGCCGAGGGACCGGCCGCCCCCGCCGGGTACGGGCCCGCCGACCTCCGGTCCGCCTACCGCCTGCCCTCCGACGGAGGCTCCGGCCAGACCATCGCCGTCATCGACGCCTACGACGACCCCGACGCCGAGACCGACCTGGCCACCTACCGCGAGCAGTACGGCCTGCCCGCCTGCACCACCGACAACGGGTGCTTCCGCAAGGTCAACTCCGACGGACGGACCAGCCCGCTGCCCTCCCCCGCGAGTGTCAACCAGGGCGCCGAGGACTCCCTCGACCTCGACCTGGTCTCCGCCACCGCCCCGAACGCGAAGATCGTCCTGGTCGAGGCGAACAGCGCGAAGATCTCCGACATCGGTGCCGCCGTCAACCAGGCCGTCGCCCTCGGCGCGAAGTTCGTCTCCAACAGCTACATCTTCAAGGAATCCGCCGACGATCCCACCTACGACAAGGACTACTACGACCACCCCGGCGTCGCCATGGTCGCGGGCAGCGGGGACTGGGACTACTCCTGGGGCGTCGGCTACCCCTCCAGCTCCCCCTACGCCACCTCCGTCGGCGGCACCTCCCTCGTCCGGGCCGGCAACGCCCGCGGCTGGAGCGAGAGCGCCTGGAACACCAAACCCGGCGAGGGCACCGGCTCCGGCTGCTCCGCCTACGAGGCCAAACCCGCGTGGCAGAAGGACACCGGCTGCCGCCACCGGATGGCCACCGACGTCTCCGCCGCCGCCGACCCCGGCCACGGCCTGGCCGTCTACGACAGCTACCAGCGGAACGGCTGGAGCACCTTCGGCGGCACCAGCGCCGCCACCCCGATCATCACCGGCGTCTACGCCGACGCGGGTACCCCCAGCGCCGGCTCGAACCCCGCCTCCTTCCCCTACGCCCACCCCGGCGCGCTCAACGACGTCACCACCGGCACCAACGGATCCTGCAGCCCGGCCTACTTCTGCACCGCCGGCCCCGGCTACGACGGCCCCACCGGTCTCGGCACCCCCGCCGGCACCGCCGCCTTCCGCGGCTGACACGGGCGGCCGGCCCGCACCCGGCCCGGGTGCACCCGGCCCTCAGCCGCTCGACGGGCCCTCCCGCCCCCCCGCCACCGCCTCTCCGTACGGGGGCCGGGAGTGCCCGTCGGAGGGAATCCGAAAAAATCTCACCCGGGTCGCTCCACGTGTCGATCCGCGGCTGCGCCGTTCGACCTTGGACCGAGAGGGGCGAGGAGCGCCCCCCGAACAAGGAGAGCGACCATGGCGAAGTACATGCTGATCATGCGGGGCACGGACGAGTCCGTCGCGAAGATGATGGAGACGCCCTTCGAGGACATGCTCGAAACGGTGGGCCGCTTCAACGAGGAGCTGATCCGGGCCGGCGTGCTCGTCGCCGCCGAGGGACTGGACGACCCGTCGCAGGGCGTCGTGGTCGACTTCGACGGGGAGACCCCGGTCGTCACCGACGGGCCGTACGGTGGGACGAAGGAACTGTTCGGCGGCTTCTACCTGATCGACGTCGCCTCCAAGGAGGAGGCCGTCGAGTGGGCCAGGCGGCTCCCGGCGGTTCCCGGCTCGAAGTGCGAGGTCCGTCGGGTCCCCGGCATCGAGGAGTTCCCGCAGGACAACGAGTGGATCGTCAAGGAGCGGGCCTGG
The DNA here is from genome assembly GCF_040650235.1 of Kitasatospora sp. NPDC048722. Classification (NCBI taxonomy): domain Bacteria; kingdom Bacillati; phylum Actinomycetota; class Actinomycetes; order Kitasatosporales; family Streptomycetaceae; genus Kitasatospora; species Kitasatospora sp. NPDC048722. The sequence goes on along the minus strand of NZ_JBEZGX010000022.1, from coordinate 103,246 downwards.
CGCGAGCGGACCGGCCAGCTGTGACGCCCGGGGCCTCCGACGGCCCGCCGGTCACCGAAGCGGCGCGGCGGGCCGTCGAGGCCGTCTGGCGGATCGAGTCCGCCCGGATCCTCGGCGCACTCGCCCGCCAAACCGGGGACTTCGCGCTCACCGAGGACGTCGGGCAGGAGGCGCTGGCGGAGGCCCTCGCCGGCTGGTCACGCGACGGCGAGCCGGTCGCCCCGGTGGGCTGGCTGCCGGCGACCGCCCGACTGCGGGCCGCCGCCTGCCACGTCACGGCACCCGGTGCGGGAGACCGACTGGGAGCGCGTCGTACTCCTGATACGAAGGCGCTCGGCCGGGTGGCGCCCTCACCCGTCGTCGACCTCAACCGGGCCGTGGCCCTCGCCATGGCCGACGGACCGGGGGAGGCGTGGTCGACGACCTGGTCGCCTCCGGCCGCCTGTCCGTGGTGCGGTGAGGGCCGCGCCGTGGTGATCGGCGCGGTGAGGTCGGTCCGTCCGGGGAGTGCCGTCCGGTCAGTCCGGCTGCCCCGTGTGCCAGGACAGCTCGATCTCCAGCTCCATCTTGCCGTCCCCCAGCTCGACCTCGATCTCGGTCTCCAGCTCGTCCGGGATCCGCAGGGTCAGCTTCCCGGGCCCGAGCTCCAGCTCGGCCTGGCCCCCGCGCCTGAGTGCCGCCGCCAGTGCTTCGAGCTGGTCGGCGGCCTCGGCGCGCGACAGCGTGCGCTTCTGCTCGAACTCCAGGTCCTTCACGGCTGCCTCCCGGGTCGGCGCGAACAGCAGGTACGGCCCATTCTCACGCCGCTCCCCGCCGTCGGCCCGACGACCTTGGCCGACCCGGTCACCCGGGGCCGCCCGTGCGACTGGGAGCCCGCCCGTCGACCAGCTCGCCAGGCGCCGCAACTGCGGCTCGCGCGGCGGCCGGCCACCCGGCTTCGACCGCGACGCCGACAAGCAGCGCAACACCGTCGAACGCCGCATCAACAAGCCCTGGCGCGGCGTCGCCACCCACTGCGACAAGACCGCAACCGACTACCCGGCGGTTCTCCACATCGCGGGCATCCTCATCTGAGGCGCCCGATGACCCACAGGAAACGGCCTATCCCGCCGTCCCGGCGAAGCGGGTCACGAGGAGGTCGAGGCGCTCCTCCTGCCAGCCGGAGGGGATGCGGCCGCTCTCCGAGAGGACGGCCATGCCGTGCAGCGCGCTCCAGGTGACCTCGGCGAACAGCTCGCGGCGCTCGTTCTCCGGGGGGAAGCAGGCGACGAACTCGTCGAAGCAGGCCCGCATCGGGGCCGGCGTCTCGGCGCTCGCGAACTTCAGGTCGGTGGGCAGGATGAACATCGCCTGGTACAGGGCGGGGCGCTGGACCGCGAAGTCGAGGTAGGCGCCGCCGACGGCCCGCAGGGCCTGCCCGGGTCCGGGGGCGGCCTGCCGGGCGCGGTGCAGGTGGGCGGCGAGTTCGGTGAACGCGTCGAGGGCGACGGCGCTCACGATCGCGTCCTTGCCGTCGAAGTGGCTGTACAGCACCGGCTGGCTGTACTCGACGCGCTCGGCCAGCCGCCGGGTCGTCACGGCCTCCCAGCCCTCGGTCTCCGCGAGCTCGCGCGCGGCCGTGATGATCAGTTGGTGGCGGTGGGCGCGTTCGCGTTCGCGGCGCTCGCTGATGGCGGACATGTCGCCATTGTAGCAATGCTAGACATTCTGTCGTAGGCAGAGCGCCGCCGATGTCCGCGGACACCGTGGTCGTCCCGGGCTGGGCCGACGTCGACGAGGAGCCGCCCCGGGAACTCGTCGACGCCGTCCGCGCGGCCCACGACAACGGCGCGCGTGTGGTCTCCCTCTGCACGGGCGCCTTCGTCCTCGCCGCCGCCGGGCTGCTGGACGGGCTGCGGGCGACGACGCACTGGGCGCACACCCGCGCCCTGGCCGCGCGCCACCCCGACGTCCGGGTCGACCCGGACGTCCTCTACGTGGACAACGGGAGCGTCCTCACCTCCGCCGGCAAGGCCGCCGCGATGGACCTGTGCCTGCACCTCGTCCGGCTCGACCACGGCTCGTCCGTCGCCAACGCCCTCGCCCGCCTCCTCGTCGTGCCGCCCCACCGGGACGGCGGCCAGGCGCAGTTCGTGCCCACCCCGGTGCCCGCGCCCGGGAACCACCCGCTCGCCGACCTCCTCCCGTGGGTGATCGAGCGGCTGGACCAGCCGCTGACCGTCGAGGACCTGGCCCGCCGGGCCAACATGAGCTCGCGCCACCTGGGACGGCACTTCCGGTCCGTCACCGGCACCAGTCCGCTCCAGTGGCTGCTGACCCAACGGATCCGCCACGCCCAGGAGTTGCTGGAGACCACCGAGGACAGCATCGACGCCGTCGCCGCCGCCACCGGCATGGGGACGGGCACCACGCTGCGCCGGCACTTCAACCGCACGGTGGGCGTGCCGCCGGACGCCTACCGGCGGACGTTCCGGCTGCGCACCGCGGTCAGTCGCTCAGCAGACGCCACGCGGTGAGCGCGAGGGTGGCGCGCAACAGCCCTGCGGGTCCGGTGAGTTCGAGGCCGAGCGCCTTGCCGAGCTGGTCCAGGCGGCGCGCCACGCTGGTGTGGTGCAGGTGGAGGACGGTGGCGGCGCGACGCAGGGAGCCGGTGGTGCAGTAGGCGTCCAGCGTCTCCAGGACGTCCGGGTCGCATGCCGCGATGCGGGCGATCGCGGCCACGTCCGGGTCGGCCCGCACGGCATCCTCCGGCAGGTGGGCGAGGAGGGCGACGGCGCCCAGATCGGCGTGGTGGACGACGGGTTGACGCGCGGTGGTGAAGCGCAGCGCGGTGCGGGCCTCGCGCCAGGACCGGGCCGGCGTCCCGGCGGTGCCGATGCCCGCGCGGACGTCGGGCGGGAGGCGGGACGCGTCGACGGTGGTGGCCAGGACGACTGCCGCGTCCGCGAGTCGGGCCGCCTTCACCGGCCGGCCGGGGCACAGGAGGGTGCCGATCCGGTCGAGGGGGAGCGGCGTGCGCACGGCGACGGCGTGCACCGGCAGGTCGGCGGCGAAGCCGAGCAGGCGCAGCGCCCGGGCGCGGGCGGCCTCGTCGGTGTCGGCGCCGATGACGAGCTCGACGAGCGCGGGGTCGGCCATGGTGGTGCGGGCGGGGCCGTAGCGTTCGACGGCGGTGGCGACGGCGATGGCGAGACGGTCGAGGAGGAGGTCGTCCAGGAGGCCCGCGGGGGTGGGGCGTTCGAGCCAGACGGTGCCGATCTCCTCCCCGTCGAGGGTGATCGGAGCGGACGTGGTGACGGCGGGCGGCCCGGGTGCCTCGCGGCCGTCGGGGGTCATGCGGATCGTCCGTCCGGTGCCGGTGAGGCGGATCCCGGCCGTGCACTCGGCGAGGTTCGCGGAGGCGCGGGCGAGGGCGGGCAGGTCCACGCGGCGGCGCATCAGGGTGTCGTAGAACATGACGACGCGGACGGCGGCCTCGACGTCCGAGCCCAGTTGCGACATCCGTACCGCCAGTGCCTCCATGGACCCGAGGATAGGCGGGCGCGGGGGAGTCCGGGCGCGCCGATCGGTGCGTGATCCCGGCGGAACGCGCGACGGCCGGCGGGGGACCGGGCGGGCGGCGGCCGGGACGATGGTCGGCATGGATCCCGAACTCGAAGCATTCGTCCCCTTCTTCCCCGATGTCGACCTGAACGACCCCGCATCCGCCCGGGAGAGCCTCGCCGCGCTGGCCGGCGGCGTCCCCGCCGCCGACGTCCCGGGCATGGTGATCGAGGACCGCACGGTGCCCGCCGACCCGAAGACAGGCCCTGGCGTGCCGGTGCGGATCTACCGGCCCCGCGCGGCGCGCGGCGCCGTGATCTGGCTGCACGGCGGCGGGTTCGTCATGGGCGGCCTGGACACCGAGCACCCGTGGGCCGCCCGGATCGCCGCCGACTCCGGCGCCGTGGTCATCTCGGTGGGCTACCGCCTGGCGCCCGAGCACCCGTACCCCGCGGCGCTGGACGACGTCTACGCCGTCCTCCTCTGGGCCGCCGGGAACGCGGCCGGACTCGGCGTCGACCCCGAGCGCATCGCGATCGGCGGCCACAGCGCCGGCGCCACCCTCGCGGCGGCCGTCTGCCTGCTGGCACGCGACCGGCAGGGGCCGGCGATCCGCTTCCAACTGCTCAACCAGCCCGGCCTCGACGACCGCCAGGAGAGCTGGTCGGCCCGCACCTTCACGGACACGCCGTGGATGACCCGCGACAAGATCGGCGCGGCCTGGCGGCACTACCTGGGCGGCGCACCCGCCACCGCGTACGCGGCCCCGGCCCGCGCCGAGGAACTGACCGGCCTGCCGCCCGTCCACCTCTCCACCGCGGAGTTCTGCCCCAACCGCGACGAGGGCATCGAGTACGCGCTGCGTCTCCTCCGGGCGGGCGTGCCGGTCGAGCTGCACCAGTGGGCCGGGACGTTCCACGGCTCGCAGGCGCTGCTGTCGGCGGAGGTGTCGCAGCGGCAGATCGCCGAGCTCGGCGCGGTGCTGCGGCGGGCGCTGGCGTAGGGGCCTTCAGGCCGGCTCAGGCCGGCTCAGGCCGGCTCAGGCGGCCACGCGTCCGGCACCAGGACGCCGTACGTGTAGGCGCGGGCGACGAGTGCCGTGCGGTTGGGGACGTGCCAGCGGCGGGAGAGGCGGGTCAGGTGGTAGTTGACGCCGTCCCTCGTGAGGCCGATTTCCCGGGCGATCTGGGCGGTCGTCGCGCCCTTCGCGGCGGCGGCCAGGATCCGGGCCTCGACGGGGCTCACCCCGGTGCGCGGCACGGCGGTCTCGGACACCTCGGGCGGCGGCTCGGCCGGCAGGTCGGCGAGGACGCGCAGCGAGAGCAGCAGGTTCGGCGTCTGGTCGGGGGTGTCGCTCACGAGGGCGACGTCCATGACGCCGTGCCGCTCCGAGCCGTCGCCGGCCGTCCACGACACCTCGACGCTGTACTGGGAGCGCCGGTGCTTGTGGACGGCCTCGGCGAGTGCCGGGAGGGTCTCGGCGGCGCTGCCCTGGAGGGTGAAGAACTCCAGGATCCTGCGGTGGTGCAGCTGCCCGGCGAGCAGGCCGAACTCGGCCGCCATCGCACGGTTGACGATGAGGATCCGGCCCGCGTACTCGCACACGGCGATCGGTACCGGTACGTGGTCCAGCAGGCGCAGCGTGCGGTTGCGCCAGACGATCGCGCTGTCGCTCGGGTACACGCGCTGCCTCCTTCAGCAGATCTGACGTCACGTGGGCAAGACCCGGGTGCCACCGGGTACTACACAATCATGTAGTCGGCGGCGTCCGGTGCGCCGGGTGCCGGGCGCACAGTGGAACACGTCGCCCCGATCGTCGGCCCGACTCCCGTCACGGAACCCGTGTCACGGAATACGGAAGGTGAATCACGCATGACCGACACCCTGCCCGAGAGCCTGCCCGCACCCCGGGCCGAGCGCCCGGAGCCCGTCCCGGCCCCGCAGAACCCGGTGGCCGCTCCGGCGCACCTCCCCTCGGCCGCCGCCGGGGCCGTGCCGCTCGTCGACGTCTCCGCGCTGCCGCCGGTCTCCGCGCCGGTCCTGCGGGTGATGGAGCTGATCCGGGAGCACGGCCCGGCCTACGTCCAGCGCGTGCACGGGCGGGACCTGCTGATGGTCAGCGGCCTGGACCTGGTCGAGGAGCTGGCCGACGAGGAGCGCTTCACCAAGTCCGTGGGCCCGGGCCTGGTGAACGTCCGGGAGTTCACCGGGGACGGCCTGTTCACCGCCTACAACGACGAGCCCAACTGGGCCCGCGCGCACGACATCCTGATGCCCGCCTTCGCGCTCGGCTCGATGCGCACCTACCACCCCGTGATGCTCCGGGTCGCGCGCCGCCTGATCGCCGCGTGGGACGGCGCGACGGCCGCGGGGCAGCCGGTGGACGTGCCCGGCGACATGACCAGGATGACCCTGGACACCATCGGCCTGGCCGGCTTCGGCTTCGACTTCGGCTCCTTCGAGCGCGACGAGCCGCACCCGTTCGTCGAGGCGATGGTGCAGTGCCTGGAATGGGCGATGGACAAGCTCGGGCGCGACCCCGAGCTCGACCACACCGCGCGCGACGCGGCGTTTCGGGAGGACGCCGCGTACCTCGCCCGGGTGGTGGACGAGGTGATAGCCGCTCGCGTCGAGGCCGCCGGGGGCACTCAGGACGCCGAGGCCGAGGACCTGCTCGGTCTGATGCTCGGCGCCGTCCACCCCGGTGACGGCAGCAGACTGGACGCCGAGAACATCCGCAACCAGGTGATCACCTTCCTGATCGCCGGCCACGAGACCACCTCGGGCGCGCTGTCCTTCGCGATGTACTACCTCGCCAAGCACCCGGCGGTGCTGCGCGAGGTCCAGCGCGAGGTGGACGCCCTGTGGGGCGACCAGGCCGACCCCGAGCCGTCCTACGAGGACGTCGGGCGCCTGCGCTACACCCGCCAGGTGCTCAACGAGGCGCTGCGGCTGTGGCCGACGGCCCCCGCGTTCAGCCGCGAGGCCCGTGAGGACACCCTCATCGGGGGCCGGATCCCGCTGCGCGCCGGGGAGACGGTCACGGTGGCGACGCCGATGCTGCACCGCGACCCGGCCTGGGGCGACAACCCCGAGCTGTTCGATCCCTCCCGCTTCGACCCCGAGCTGGAGGAGGCCCGCTCGCCGCACGCCTTCAAGCCCTTCGGCACCGGCGAACGCGCCTGCATCGGGCGGCAGTTCGCGCTGCACGAGGCCACGATGCTGCTCGGCATGCTGGTGCACCGCTACCGGCTGATCGACCACGCCGACTACCGGCTGACGATCAAGCAGATGCTCACCATCAAGCCGGACGGGTTCACGCTCGCCCTCGCCCCGCGCACGCCCAGGCCCCCGGTGGCGGCGGAGGCCCCGGCGCGCACCGCCGAACTGCCCGGCCGCGTCCGCCAGGGCACGGCGGTGCTGTTCCTGCACGGTTCCAACTACGGCGCCTCGCGCGACTTCACCCGGCAGCTGGCCGAGGCCGCGGGGGAACTGGGCTGCGAGACCGAGGTCGCCCCGCTGGACGCCTACGCGGACGGGCTGCCCGCAGGCCGTCCCGTGGTGATCACCGCCGCCTCGTACAACGGGCAGCCGACGGACGACGCGGCGCGGTTCGTCCGCGGGCTCCAGGAGGCCGAGGGGGCGGTGGCCGACGGCGTCGAGTACGCGGTGCTCGGCATCGGCGACCGGACGTACGCCGCCACCTACCAGCGCATCCCCACCCTCATCGACGAGCGCCTCGCCGCCCTCGGCGGCACCCGGCTGCTGCCCGCCGGCGAGGCCGACGCCTCGGGCGACCTCGCCGGCGGCGTGCGGGCTTTCGCGACGGCGCTGCGCGGCCTGTTGCTGGAGAAGTACGGCGACGCGGACGCCCCCGCCGCCGGGCTGCCGGAGGCCGCGTTCACCGTGACGGAGGTCGTCGGCGGCCCGCTCGACGCCCTCGCCGCGCGGCACGGGATGACGGAGTTCACCGTCACCGGGGTCGCCGGGCTGACCGACCCCGACTACCCCCGGGTCAAGCGCCTGGTGCGGCTGGCCCTGCCGGACGGCGTCGAGTACCGCACGGCCGACCACCTCACCGTGCTGCCGCAGAACGACCCGGCGCTGGTCGAGCGCGCGGCCAAGGTGCTCGGCGCGGACCTCGACACCGTGCTGTCCGTCGTCGCCCACCGGCGCACCGGCCTCGCCGTCGACCGCCCGCTGACCGTGCGCGAACTGCTCACCCACCACGTCGAGTTGCAGGACCGGCCGACCGCCGGGCAGCGTCAGGTGCTGGCCGACCTCAACCCCTGCCCGCCCGAGGCCGCCGCGCTGCGCGCCCTGCCCGACGACGACCCGCGCACCCTCCTCGACCTCGTGGAGGACAACCCGGCCCTGCGCGAGGCACTCACCTGGCCGGTGCTGCTGGAGCTGCTCCCGCCGATCCGGCCGCGCCACTACTCGATCTCCTCGTCCCCGGGCCAGGACCCGGCCCACGTGGACCTCATGGTCTCCGTGCTGAGCGCCCCGGCCCGCTCCGGCCGCGGCACCTTCCGGGGCACCGGCTCCGGCCACCTCGCCCGCGTCGCGGTCGGGGACACCGTCCTCGCCCGCGTCCAGCCCTGCCGGGAGGCGTTCCGGATCGGCCACGGCGCCACCCCGGTCATCATGATCGCCGCCGGGACGGGCCTCGCCCCGTTCCGCGGCGCGGTCGCCGACCGCCACCGTGACGTGGCCGCCGGAGCCGAACTCGCCCCGGCGCTGCTCTACTTCGGCTGCGACGTGCCCGACGCCGACTACCTCCACCGCACCGAGCTGGAGACCGCCGAACGCGCCGGTGCCGTCAGCCTGCGCCCGGCCTTCAGCGAGGCCCCCGAGGACGGCCGACGCTTCGTCCAGGACCGCATCACGGCGGAGGCCGACGAGGTGTGGCAGCTCCTCGCCACCGGCGCCGAGGTCTACGTGTGCGGCGACGGCGCCCGCATGGCCCCCGGCGTGCGGGCGGCATTCCGCGCGCTCTACCGGAGCCGCACGCCGGGCGCCGACGAGCAGCAGGCGGAGGCCTGGCTGCAGTCCCTGATCGACGCCGGCCGCTACGTCCAGGACGTGTACGCGGCACGCTGAGCCCGGAGCGCCCGGAGCGCCCGGAGCTCGGGAGCAGGAAGCCGGCCGAGCCGGCTTCCTGCTCCCGAGTCTTCATGCCGGCGTCGGCGGGTGCTCAGCCGTCCGCCGGGCGCGCGGCCGTGCCGGAGGTGAGCCGCCAGAGCCCGGCCACCTCGTAGTAGACGCCGTTCACCACTTGCAACAGCAGCAGTGTGACCGGCCAGAGCAGCGCGCCGAGGCCGGGCACCACGTCCACCGGCAGGGTGTAGGCCATCACGACCCGCACGGCGGCGTCGAGCAGCATCGCCACGCCCCAGATCGCCGTCGAGACCCGCCAGATCCGCCGGAAGGCCGGCTCGCGCTCCCACAGCACGTCCCAGGAGGTGCCGTCGGAGCGGAACCTGCCCTCCAGCAGGGGGCGGCCGCCGTGGAAGAGCAGGGGGCGCCTGGCCCTGATCGAGATCAGGAACCAGAACCCGGCCACGCCGGTCAGCCAGCCGTCCTTGGCCAACAGGAACCGGGGGCTGCCGCCGACCAGCGCGGCCGCGACACCGAGCAGCATGGTCCCGGCGACGAAGCCCGCCATGCCCTCCAGGCTGCGGGTGCGCAGCCACTGCACCGCCGTGGTGAGCGCCGGCAGGAAGGCGCCGGCCAGCAGCGCGACGAAGACGCCGACGCCGGCGGCGCGCAGGCCGTAGTACAACGCGATCGGGACCGCGATGTCCCGGACGGCGCCGAGCAGCAGGCGCCGGCCGCTCGGCCGCGGCGGCACCCCGGGGGTCGTCACCGTGGCTCATCGCGCTTGGTCATGACGTCACTCCGTGGCTCCGTGCGGCGATCGCCGCCCGCCTCGACTGCCATGTGTCACCTGCACAGGTAACTTCTTCCGTGCCGGACGGCTGCCAAACCCGAGGCCGCGGCCGGCCGCTCACGACGCGCTGGGCGTCGGCCGGGTGCTCCGCGTGACGAACCGGGCCGGCAGCTCGTGCAGTTGCTGCTGCTCGTAGGCCTGGACGAGTACGCCGCTGCGGCCGGGCTACTCCGGCGGCCGGTAGGCGGGCCCCGCGGCTTCGATGTGACTGAGGACGGACGCTCCCGCGAGGGAGACCTGCAGGTCGACGACGACCTCCTCGTCCTCCCAGCGGCCGCGCTCCGAGATCACGAGGCCGATCAGTGCCAGGTCACCGGCCTGACCCCGCAACTCGTACTGTTCGTGGGTCTCCTCGCCGACGTCACCCGTCTCGTCACGCTCCCAGGCGTCCACCGCGGCCTGGGCCACGGCCCTGGGCAGTCGCACCGTGACAAGGCCGACCTGGGCGTGGACGTGCTCCCCGATCGCTGCCAGCACCTTCGAGTCCTCGCGGTACCGGACGTACTGCTCTTCATCCACCACGGGGCGAGGCTACTCGCACCACGGGCGCGACTCGACCGAATTCGAGCGCGGCTAAGCGACCCGCAGGGTGAGTTCGGCGGTGTGGACGTGGCCCGCGGTCCGGAACTGGAGGAAGACGCGCCATTCGCCCGGCTCGGGGAGCATGGCCTGGAAGGTCAGCGTCGGGCCCCCGTCACCGCCGGTCACGGCGTTCGCGGGGTGGAGATGGGCCAGGGCCTGGTCGCCCTCGTGGAAGGCGCTGAGGTGGGCGTAACTGTCCAGGTAGGGCTGGAGGTCGGTGACCGGGCGGCCGTCCTGCTCGAAGGACGCGGTCAACTGGTGGGCCCCGGCCATGGGCTGGGCGTGGAGCGTGACGGTGTAGCCGTCCACGGTGGTGCGCTCGGCGGGGGCGGGCAACGGGACGGGGGCGGCCTGGCCGGGGACGGTCACGGTGCGGCTGAGGACGTACTCCGGGCTGTGGGGTCCGGTGTTCGGGATGAAGTCGGCGTACAGGCGCCAGCTGCCCGGGTCGAGGGGCGCGAGATCGGCGGTCCAACTGCCGTCCGGGGCCTGCTCCGGATGGAGGTGCTGGAAGCCGGTGAGGTCGGTGCGGATCGCGTAGAAGTGCAGCCTCTTCGTCTGGTGGACGGTGAGGTCGGTGACCGGCGCGCCGTCGGGCCCGGTGATCGTGAAGCGGACGGGCGCCGTGGTGGTCTCCAGTGCGAGCCGGTACCCGTCCTGCTCCGAGGCGAGGCCGCGGGCGGGCACGGCTGCCTGCGCGGCGGCCGGAGCGGGCACCATCCCCGCCATCCCGGCCATCCCCGCCATCGCGGGCGCGGGCTCGGGCGCTGCCGCAGCCGGCTGCGGGCTCCGCGGGACGGAGAACGCCATGCCGAGCACGAGCAGCGTCGGCACGCAGGACGCGAGCAGCCAGCCTCGGGAGAACGGACGGGCGGCAGCGGTCATCGGCGGGGTCCTTCGGGTCGCGGGTATTCGGCCTTCTCGAAGAGGAGACCTCCGGCCGGGGCCGGGATCACACAAAATGCGCGACGGTTGTGGCCAGTGACCACCGCCACCCCTGGAGAACCGTCCGTGAACGCTCCGCCCCGCCGTCACGTCCCGGCCACCGCCGCCCGCCACCGTTTTGCCCGGTGCACGAGAACTGCGGCCCGCCGACGGGCGAGGGACGCAACGCGCCCGACGTCGGCCGGTCCGCCGCCCGGCTCCTCCGGCTCCTCCACGGGTGCCCTGAACGCGTGGTCGGGAGGCCCGCCCGACCCTGGCATGATCGGAGGCATGCACGAACGAGTCATCGCAGCCTGTGACGGAGCTGCCAAGGGGAACCCCGGCCCGGCGGGCTGGGCGTACGTCGTCGCGGACGCCGCCGGGGCGCCGCAGCGCTGGCAGTCCGGCGCGCTCGGGCACAGCACCAACAACATCGGCGAGCTGACGGCCCTGCGCGAGCTCCTCGCCTCGACCGACGCCGCCGCCCCGCTGGAAGTGCGCCTCGACAGCACCTACACCCGGGACGCGGTCACCAAGTGGCTCGTCGGCTGGAAGCGCAACGGCTGGAAGACGGCCGCCGGGAAGCCGGTCGCCAACCGCGAGCTGATCCAGGAGATCGACGCGCTGCTGGCGGGCCGGGACGTCGCCTTCGTGTACGTCCCCGCCCACCAGGTGGACGGCGATCCGCTGAACGCCATCGCCGACAAGGCCGCCAGCGACGCCGCCCGCACCCAGCAGGGCGCCGGCGGCACGGCCGCCGACCTCCCGGTGCCGGACCCGGTCACCGCGTCCGCGCGCCCGGCGAAGACCGCCGCCAAGGCGACGAAGACCGCGGCCGAGAAGACGTCCTCCTCGGGCTCCTCCCGCACCCTCGCCGCCCGCTACCCCGGCACCTGCCCCTGCGCCCGCCCGTACGCCAAGGGCGACAAGATCACCAAGGTCGGCGGCAGCTGGGGCCACCCGGAGTGCGCGGCGGCCCACGCCTGACCTGGTCGACCTCGAGTTCTCACCCGCCCTTGCCGTTTCCCCTGCGAACGGCTGACGTGCCGCGGGCACGCCGGCGGCAGGCCGCCCGGACCCCGGGACCACCCCCGCCACCAGCGAAGATGACACCATGACAGACACCACCGCAGCCCGCCGCACCGTCCTCGTCGTCGAGGACGACCCGGGCGTGCGCACCACCCTCGACCAACTGCTCCGCTTCGAGGGCTACGAGGTCCTGACGACCGCGGACGGCCAGGAGGCCCTCGAACTCCTCGACCGGCGGCGCCCGGACCTCGCGGTGGTGGACGTCGTCATGCCCCGCCTCGACGGCCTCGCCCTGTGCCGCATGCTGCGCCGCCGCGGCGACCGGCTGCCCGTCCTCGTCCTCACCGCCCGCCACCAGCTCGGCGACCGCGTCGCCGGGCTGGACGCGGGCGCCGACGACTACCTCGCCAAGCCCTTCGCCGTCGAGGAACTCCTCGCCCGCATACGCGCGCTGCTGCGCCGCACCGCACCCCTCGACGAGACCGGCCCGCTGCTCTTCGACGGGATCGCCCTCGACGCCGCCGCCCGCCGGGCGCAGCGGGGGGACCGTCCGCTCGACCTCACCAAGACCGAGTTCGACCTGCTCGAACTGCTCCTGCGCAACCAGGGGTCGGTGCTCACCCGCCCGCAGATCTACGAGCGCATCTGGGGCTACGACTTCGACACCGACTCGCGCTCCCTGGACGTCTACATCGGCTACCTGCGCCGCAAGACGGAGGAGGACGGCGAGCCCCGGGTGATCCACACCGTCCGCAACGTCGGCTACACCCTGCGGTCCGCCTGATGCTGCGCACGAGGATCACCGCCGTCGTCATCGCCGCCGCCCTGTTCGCGATCGGGGTGTCCGTCACCGCCTCCTACCGGGGCGTCCGGGACCTCGTCGCCGACCAGTTCGACCGCAGCCTCAACGACCGGGCGGACGCCGTCGCCGCCGTCCTCGACGCCTCGCGCCGGCCGGACCCGCGGCCCGACACCACCGAACAGCTCGTCCTCGCCGACGGGACCGTCGAGTTGCTGACGGCCGGTCGCGCGCCGCTGCCCGTCCCGCCGGGTGCGCTGGACGTGGCCAGGAGCGGGCAGGGCGTCCACGAGGAGGACATCACCGTCGACGGGACGTCGTACGGTCTCCTCACCAAGCCCCGGCCGGGCGGCGGAGCGCTGATGGTCGGGCAGGACTACGCGGACGTCGAGCGCGTCGACCACGAGTTCCTGGCCCGGATCACCTGGACCACGGCCGCCGCCACCGCCCTGTCGGCGCTCCTCAGCTGGCTCATCCTCAGCCGCATCCTCGGTCCCGTCCGCCGCCTGGCGCGGGCCGCCGAACACATCACGACCACCCGCGACCTCACCACCGCCCTCCCGCCCGCCGGGCGAGACGAGGTCGGCGGGCTGACCCGCGCGTTCGAGGCTATGGTCGGCGCCCTGCGCCGCTCGCGTGAGCAGCAGCAGCGCCTCGTCCAGGACGCCAGCCACGAACTGCGCACCCCGCTCACCTCCGTCCGGGGCTGCGCCGAGCTGCTGCAGCGGGCTCGGGGGCGGCTCGACCCGAAGGACGAGGAGCAGATCCTCGGCACGCTGGTGACCGAGACCGTCGCCCTCGACGACCTCGTCCGCGAGCTCGTCGAGCTCGCCACCGACGCGCACACCGAGGAGGAGCCGGCGGCCGTCGACCTGGCCGAGGCGGCGGAGGAGAGCGCCCAGCGCCACCGGCAGCGGACCGGGCGCGCGATCACCGTGACCGCCGCCGCTCCGGAGCCCGTGCCGGTGCTGGCCCGGCCGCGGGCCGTCCAGCGCTGCATCGACAACCTCATCGGCAACGCCGTCAAGTTCAGTCCGGACGGCAGCCCGGTCGAGGTACGGATCGACGGCCGCCGGCTCGCCGTGCGCGACCGGGGGCCGGGGATCGACCCGGGGGAGCGGGACGCCGTGTTCGACCGCTTCTACCGGGGAGCGGGTAAGCAGTCCGCGCCCGGATCGGGGCTGGGCCTCGCGATCGTGCACGACCTCGTCGCCGCCGACGGGGGCACGGTCTTCGCGGGGACGTCCGCCGAGGGCGGGGCGGAGGTCGGCTTCGAGCTGCCGCCGTACGGAGTGACGGTCCCGCGGCCCTCGCGGGGAGGGCGCTCCCGGGGCCGCTGAGCCGGGTTCCGGAACGGCCCCGGTGTGGGAAGTCGGTCACGCCGACTTCCCGCACCGAGCCCTCCCGCCGCCCCGCGCCCACGTGGGATGATCACCGGCATGCGGGGGCTCCTCGGCACGGGCGACGGGTTCTGCCTGGTCGTCATGTTGGCCGCGGCGCACGACCGTTCGGACCAGTGCCACTGTCGCAGGGGCTGAGGCAGGGCCTTCGCCCCGGCCTCCTGTCCGAAAGCCGTCGGCACCCCGGGCCGGATGGGCCGGCGGTCATGCCCCGGTCAACGACCCCCGCTACTCTGCACACCACACCGCACCGTGCGGTGCCGAGGAGGGGGATCCATGTCCATCAAGGCCTTGGCCGCGGCGCGCACCGGCGTCGCACTGGCCGCCGCGGGAGCGGTGCTGGCGCTGACGAGCGGTGCCGCGGAGGCGGCCGGGCCGGTGTCCGGAGCGGAGGCGGTGATCACCGTCGGCAGCCAGGTGGCCGCCCCGGTGGTGAGCCCGGACGGTGCCACCGCGTACGTCGTGACCGCGACCGCGCAGGGCGACCTCGTCCTGAAGACCGTCGACACCCGCACCGGAGCCACCGCCGGCGGGCTCGCGCTCGGGCCCAACCGCTGGATGGTGTTCACGGCGCTCAGCGCGGACGGCTCCAGGCTGTACGTGCTCGACTACCTCACCCTGAGCGTGATCGACGTCCGGTCGATGTCGCTGCTCGGCACGGCCGAGCTGCCCGACCAGCCGCGCCCGTCCGGCTGGAGCGTCGGCTGGCCCGCCGGGATCGCGCTCGGCCCGGACGGGGCCACCCTGTACGTGTCGCAGGCCGGTGCGCAGACGGTCGGCCACCTGGGGAACGGCCGCGTGCTCTCCTTCGCCACCGCGCCGCGGGCGTTCACGTCGGCCGTCGAGTACCCCGCCTCCATCCCCGGCAACGTGGTCGTCCGCCCGGGCGGACACGACCTGTACGTCGGCAGCGAGGCGGGTGCCGTCCACCTCGACCTCACCGGCGCCGCGCCCGCCGTGACGCGCGTCGTCCCGGGTACGGCCGCGGGCCACGACTCGCAGCTGGCCTTCAGCCCGGACGGCACCCGCCTGTTCGCCGTCAACGGGGCCAACGGCGGCGCGGGCGACGAGATCGACCCGGCCACGGACACCGTCACCGCCCGCTTCACGCTCGCCGCCACCGGTGTCGACTTCCGCTACCCGCAGGTGAGTCCGGACGGGACGCGGCTGTACGTCGTCGACAACACCATCGAGGGCGCCGGCCCGTCGGTGTACGTCCTCGACACGACCGCCGACACGGTCGCCCAGGGCGAGGCCCAGGCGCTCAACGAGGAACGCGTCAACGGCTTCGCGGTCGGCCCGGACGGGCACACGCTGTACGCCGGCGGGACGGTCGCCTCGACGGCGAGCCTGCAGATCGTCGCGCTGCAGTAGGGCTCGCCCGCTCGTGGGGTTGTCGGCGCGGCGCGCTACGTTGCGTCGCATGACAGCCGCTCACGTGCCCATAGCCGAGTTCCTCGACGGGGACGAGGTGGTCGCGGGGGACCACCTCGCCGACGACCTCGCCTTCTGGTTCACCCACTTCGTGATCTCCTTCGGCGTGGAGGACGAGGCGGCCGAGGAGTACGGCGTCGACCCGGAAGCCCACGAGGCGATGATCGCGCGCCTCGGCGACGCCGAGGAGCCGGGCACCGCGCTGCGGGTGCCCTTCGAGGGAGGACACTCGGCGTACGTCGTCTGGCAGAACTGGGAGGACGAGAGCACCGTCGACTACCTCGTCCACCACCCCGCGTGGGGCCGCCTCGGCTTCCTCGCCCAGGACGGCCCGCACGGCTCCGGCCCCGGCCTGTCGTGGCCGGAGCTGGTGAAGCTGGCCGGAAGCGCGCAGGACGGCGCCGACGGCCTGGCCGACCCGGCCCGCCGCCTCCTGCTCCTGCTCCCGGCCCTCGGCGACGCGGACACTCCGGCCGGGGCGCGGGGCGTCGTGGCGGACGCACTCGCCGACGTGGGTTTCCCGGCCGAGGCGGCGGACGAACTGGCCACCCACCTGCTGGGCGAGTCCGGCCGGGCCGACCGGCCGACGTGGAGCGTCCGCGAGGGCAGTCCGATCCCGGTCTGCTCGTCCGACCACAGCCCGCGCCAGGTCCCGCTGGCCCTCGGTATCACCGCGGAGCAGGCCGACGCCCTGGCGGCCGCGCTCGGTTGGTGAGTGTCCACCGGAACGGCTGCCGGGCCCGGGAGTTCCGCTCGGTGTTCCTCAGGGGGAGCCGTTGGTCAGGAGCAGGTGGAGGGTGCGGTCCCGGTGGATGAGGGTGGCGCTGTCGGAGTCGCCGCCGTCGAAGTAGGCCGGGTGCACGGGCTCCTCGCCGCCGTGGTAGCCGGTCGAGCGCAGGAAGTCGGGGGTGACGGCGGCGAACGACCACGGCGGTCCGTCCGGACCGAGGAGATCCCGGGTGAACGCCGCCACCACCTGGTCGGCCTCGTCCGTCGGGTAGTGGTGGCGGTAGGGGCTGAACGCCTCGGTGAGCATCCACCTCAGGCGGGCCAGGAAGCGCGGGTGATCGAGCGGGCTCACGGCGGCGCGGTGGCCGTCGCGGAGGAGCGGGTGCTCGGCGGGCCCCGTCAGGTTGTGCCAGTCGCGGCGTACGTCGGCGGCGCGCAGCGACTGCTCGAAGCCGGTGCTGCGGAGGAACGCGTGGAGGACGTCCTGGCGGTTGGCGGCCGTGACCGGGCGGTCGCATTCCGCGGTGAGCAGCAGGGTGTTGCTGTTCATCGCGCGGTCGACGGCGGTGAGGAAGGCGTCGACGCCGGCCGGTTCGGGCGTGGCCGCCGGCGTCGCGAAGTTCGGGGCACCCATGGGGCCAGCCTCGCGGACGGCGGGCGGCGGCTTCAAGCGCGCCGTTAATCGATCGCTCGTCGGCCGGCGGCGTCGATAGGGTGCTCCTCTTTCGGCGGGGACGGACGGAGGTCGCGGGTGTGAGTGCGGTGGAGGGTGTCGATCCGGCGCGCAGCAGGGTGTTCGGTGAGGTGGCGGAGGCGTACGACGCCTCGCGGCCGGGGTACGCGGACGCGCTGGTGTCGCAGGTGCTGGCGTACGCGGACCTCGGGGGCCGTCCGGCGCTGGAGGTCGGCGCGGGCACGGGGAAGGCCACCGTGCAGTTCGCCGGGCGTGGGGTGCCGCTGACGTGCGTGGAGCCGGATCCGCGCATGGCGGAGGTGCTGCGGCGCAACGCGGCGCCGTATCCGCACGTGCGGGTCGAGGTGGGCGGGTTCGAGGAGTGGGAGGCGGCCGGGCGGCGGTTCGGGCTGCTGTTCGCGGCCACGTGCTGGCACTGGTTCGCCCCGGAGCGGCGCTGGGACCTGGTGCACGACGCCCTCGTACCGGGCGGCGCGGTCGCGCTGTTCTGGAACCCGCACGGCGTCCTGGACCCCGAGGTGTACGAGGAACTGGCCGACGTCGACCGCCGGTTCGGCGTCACCGGCTCGCCGCACGGTGTGCCGGCCGCGACCTTCGGCGACGAACCGGGGCAGGGCGGGGAGCCGTTCTGGCCGGCGGGGGAGTGCCGTGCGGACGGCCGGTTCACGGACCTCACGGCGTTCCGCTACCGGCAGGAGACGCGGTACGGGACGGAGCGCTACCTCGGGTTCCTCGCCTCGATCTCCTCGTACCGGGTGCTGTCGGCCGAACGGCTCGACGGCGTCCTCGCCGAGACCGCGAAGGTCCTCGACGCCCGGGGCGGGGGCATCGACATGCTGCACGTCAGCGACCTGTTCCTCGCCCGCCGTCGGGCGTAGGCGGGCAGCGGAAAGGTCGTAGAAGAAAAAAGCGTTATCCGCCGGCCTCGACGAGGTCTCCGAGGCGTGGGACCGAACGCGGCCCGCGTCGCGGCTGGAGGGTCTGCGGCGAGGGTGCGGGGATCTGCAGGATGGGGCTGCCCCGAACGCGTCCGGTCCCACCGTGCGGACGGTTCTCCCCTTCCGACCCGCACGCCCCGGCGGTCCGTTCGCATCCCCCACAACAGCAACGGACCGCCGGGCCCGACACGAGCGTCGACCGCGTCGGCGTCCGTTCAGGACCGGTCGGCTTCGCCGAGGCGTCCGCGTACGCGGCGGACGCGGGCCCGGGCTCGTGCCTCGGTGTCGATGCCCTTGCGGACGCGCTGCTCCAGCCCGCTGACCACCAGCTGGCCCAGGGGCAGGTCGGGCCACTTCCTCCACCGCTTGGGGCGTCGGCGGTGCAGGTCGCGATCGATCGTGTCCGCAGCTGGTTCGCCGGCCGCATCAGCCCCCGCGGACGCGGCCAGGGCCAGGTGCTCACGCCGCCGGTTGGCGCTGTTGACCGCCTGCTTGTTCCTGCGGATGTTCCTGCGTGAACTCTTGTCGTTCTCGCCGTAGTTGTTGCGTCGGTCCTTGAGGTAGCTCAGCAGCTTCTTCTGCTGAGGCGACTTCCGCTCCATGACCAGCCCCCCATCCGTCCACCGATCCGGTCAGGCTAGTCAGGCCGGTCGGCCGGGGCCAACGGATTGCCGGTGTCCACGACCTGCGCATCCGGTCCGTCCGCACTCCCACTACGCGCGTCGAACTGCGGGAACCTCTTCCGGTCCGGTTCACGTCATGTGATCAGAGAGCTTGCAACCGGCAGTCGGGGGGAGTGGTCGTTGATGGACATCAAGGCGCGCGTGGGGGGTCTGGGCAACCGGTCGCGGGTGACCCTCGCCGTGGGGGCCGTCGCCGTGGTGGCGGCGGCCTGGGCGGTTCCGACGGTCACCGGGTCGCTCCACGCTCCTCAGTCGAACGTCGCACGGGAGCAGGGCGGCGGCGCCACCACCGACGGCCACAACAGCGACGGCAGCGCCCAGGGCGGCGACGGCGGCACGCAGCAGCAGGGCGGAATACCGGACGGCATAGCCCACGCCTCCGAGGCGGGCGGCAACGCCGTCAACATCACCATCGACGACGGCCCCGACCCCGTCTGGACCCCGAAGGTCCTCGACGTGCTCAAGCGGCACGGCGTGAAGGCGACGTTCTGCATGATCGGACCGCAGGCCAAGGCCCACCCCGACCTGGTCAAGGAGGTCGTCGCGGCCGGGCACCGGCTGTGCGACCACACCGTGGACCACGACACCTCCATGGACAAGAAGCCCGTCGCGTACCAGCAGAAGGAGATCCTGGACGCGAAGAAGATGATCGAGGACGCCGCCGGCGGCGGTGCCCAGGTGCTCTACTACCGGGCCCCCGGCGGCGCGTTCACTCCCGACAGCCGACGCATCGCCGCCGTGAACGGCATGCGGCCGCTCGGTTGGAACATCGACTCCAAGGACTTCGACAAGCCCGGCACCGCCGCGATCGTCGGCACGGTCAAGAAGGAGATCGGCAACGGTCCGACCCTCCTGTTCCACGACGGCGGCGGCGACCGCCAGCAGACCGTCGAGGCCCTCGACCAGGTGCTCACCTGGCTGAAGGCCCAGGGCCGTGCGACCGGCTTCCCGGTCCGGACCACCCCGTGACGCGCCGTCCGGCGGCGAGCGGCTGACAGCGGACGATCGGGACGCGGGGGGAGCGGGCAGGGGCTCCAGCAGGCGGGGCGGCGGGGCGAATGGGGTTCGTCCCGCTTATTGACGCCCCGTCTAACCCGTCGGTAACTTCGAGGACATGCCAACGCAACCCCCGTCCCATCGGGGGAGTTGAGCGAGCCGCAGGTCGTGCCGTCCCCACCCCACCCCCCCGGGGTGCGGCACGACACCCCCCACCGAAGGAGCACCCCCATGCCGCTCCGTGCTGCCGCGTCCCGTGCGTCCGCCGTTGCCGTTGCCGCCGCCGCAGGGTTCGCCCTCGTCGCCGCCAGTCCGGCGTCCGCCGCAGGCCCGGTGAACTACGTGGCCCTCGGCGACAGTTACAGCGCCGCCTCCGGAAACTTCCCGCTCGACCCCACCGCCCCGCTGCTGTGCGCCCGTTCGACGAGGAACTACGCGCACCTCATCGCCGCGCGCACCGGCGCCCGCCTCACGGACGTCAGCTGTGGCGGCGCCCAGACGAAGGACTTCGCCGGGGGCCAGTACCCGGGCGTCGCGCCCCAGCTCGCCGCCGTCGGCGCGAACACCGACGTCGTCACGCTGACGATCGGCGGCAACGACAACAGCACCTTCATCAGTTCGATCCTCGCCTGCGGCAGCCTCGGCGTGCTCACCGCCGGCTTCGGCAGCCCGTGCAAGGACGCGTACGGCGACAGCTTCAACCAGACGATCGACAACAAGACGGGCCCGGCCGTCGAGGCCGCGCTGCGCGCCGTCAGGAACAAGGCGCCGCACGCGCGCGTCGCGATCCTCGGCTACCCGTGGATCGTCCCGGCCACGGCGGACCCGTCCTGCTACCCCAAGATGCCGCTCGCCTCGGGCGACGTCCCGTACCTGCGCGACCTCCAGGCCCACCTGAACCGGGCCGTCCGGAAGGCCGCCGCCGCGACCGGGGCCACCTACGTCGACATGAGCGCCGTGTCGAACGGCCACGACGCCTGCGCGCCGGTCGGCACGCGGTGGATCGAGCCGCTGTTCTTCAGCACGAGCCTCGCGCTCGTCCACCCCAACCCGCTGGGCGAGTCGAAGATGGCGGACCAGGCGATGGCCGCCCTCCACCTGGGCTGAGCTACGGCCCGTCCACGCCCACCACCAGCCACCGCGCCGGCAGCTCGATCGGGCTGCCGTCCGCGGCGGACTCCGTGAGGGACAGCGGCATGTCGCCGGACGCGAGGACGGCGAGCCCGGTGGCGCGGAAGAGTTCGGCGAAGGTCGCGTCGGCGACCTCGGCGGGCGCGAGCCCGTGCGCGAAGACGGGCCGCAGCTTCGGCGGCGGCCCCTCCGGGCGCTGGGCGAGGCCCATGAGGACGGGCTTCGCCGCCTCGGACAGCTCGACGACGAAGGCCCGGCCGCGCCGCCCGACCAGCGTCGCGACGGCCTCGGCGACCGGTCGGCGGTCGGCCGGCTCGCTCTGGTGGATCACGCCGCGCACGTAGACGTTGGCGTCGCCGAGGCGCTCGTGCAGGTCGAGGACCGCCGGGCCGTCCGTCGCGTCCAGCTGGGCGTACTCGGCCCGCCCGTCCGGGTCCTGGCGCCGGGCGAGGTCCACGGCGGCGGGGGAGAGGTCGAGCCCGAGGGCACGCGGGAAGCGCCCGGCGAGGTAGCGGGTCTGGGTGCCGTTGCCGCAGCCGAGGTCGAGGACCGGCAACCGCCGTTCCTCGACGTGCGGTTCGAACAGCGCGACGTGGCGGGCGGCCGTGCGGGACGGGTCCGCGTCCCAGATGACGCCGCCCGGCTCGTCGGGTGCCTCCTGCCAGAAGCCCTCCCAGGCGTTCCGGTACCGGGTCGTGACGCTCATGCAGGGGGAACCTTCCGTCGCGGACGGCGGGGCGTTCAGGCGCGGGGGCCGAGGGAGAGGAGCTTCGTGCGGGTCGTGCCGTCGGGGGTGTCGTAGGTGACGGTCTCGCCGGCGTGGCAGCCGAGGAGGGCGCGGCCGAGCGGGCTGTCGGCGGTGATCAGGCCCTCGTCCAGGTCCTCGGCCAGTTCGCCGAGGTGGAAGGTCGCCTCCTCGCCGTCCGAGAACCGCACGGTGACGGTACTGCCGACCCCGACGGCGTCGGTGGACGGCGGGCCGGCCACGGCGGCCTCGCGGATGCGGTCCTCGATCTCGGCGATCCGGCGGTCGATGCGGGTGACGTCGTCGGCCCGCTGCAGCTCGTCGGCCTCGTCGGCGCGGTCCCCGGTCGGCTCGCCCTCGCGGAGGGTCCCGGCGACGGCGTCCCGGGCGACGCGCAGCTCGGTGAGTTCCTGGTGGAGGGCGCGGAGGGCGTCGGCGCTGATGGGCTCGGGTCCGTCGGTCATGACGTGCTCCCGTGAGTGCTGGGTGGGTGCTGGTCGGACGGGACGGGACGTACGCGCACACTTCCATTAGCTCATCGGGCGCCGGCGGGGGCAACTCCGCTTGCGCACCGCCGCGCGCCGTGGTTACGCGCGAAGCGCGGAGCGGGGTGTGGCGGGGTAGTGGTGGGCGGTACGTGCTCGGCAGGGGGCACGGCGTTCGTCGACGGCGGAGGAACGTCGCGCGGGACGTCGTACGAGGCCGTCGTGCTGGAGCGTGCGCGGCGGGACCTCGCCGAGGCGGCGTCGCGGGATCCCCGGATCGCGGAGGCCTCCGGCCGACTGGACGAGCGTTTGCTGAGCCTGGCGGCGGCGGTGCGCCCGCGCGCGGAGTACGCGGTCGTGCACGGTGAACTGGGGCCCGACCACGTGCTGGTGGACGCGGCCGGGCAGCCCGTGCTGATCGACATCGAGGGCGTAGTGTACTTCGACGTCGAGTGGGAGCACGTCTTCCTGCGGATCCGCCTGCACGACGCCTACGGCCCGCTGGCGGCGCCGGGGCTGGACGAGGACCGGCTCGCCCTCTACTCCTTGGCGCAGCGCCTCTCCCTGACGGCCGGGCCGTTGCGCCTGCTCGACGGGGACTTCCCCGCGCGGGAGGCCATGGCGGCGATCGCCGAACACAACCTGGTGCGGACGCTCACGGAGTGGTGAAAGGCTGATCGCGCCGGCTGCTCAGGTCCCTGGCCCGGCACCGGTGGCAACCCCGATGCCGTCCCGTCAGGGCGTCGCCGGTCGCCCGGGGCTCGCGCGGACGACGGCCTGGTCGCCGCGCGGCCCGAACAGGTGCAGGATCTCCACGGCGCTGGTCCCCGTCGGGCCGAACCAATGCGGTTCCGCGGTGTCGAACTCGGCCACCTCGCCCGGCCGGAGCGTGTGTTCGTGGTCACCGAGGACGAGGCGCAGCTCGCCCGCGAGGACGTACAGCCACTCGTAGCCCTCGTGGGTGACGAGTTTCGGCTCGCGGGGTGCGAGGACGTGCTTGAACACCTGGACCCGGCCCGGGTACTGGGTCAGGGGCACGAGGACGCTGCCGTCGTCCTTGCGCAGCGGTGTGAGGTGCACCCGGGGGTCGCCGGTGGCCGGCGCGGCCACGAGCTGGTCGAGCGGGACGCGGTGGGCGCGTGCGAGGGGGATGAGCAGGTCCAGGGTCGGGCGGCGCAGGCCCGACTCGAGACGGGACAGCGTGCTCACCGAGAGCCCGGTCGTGGCGGCCAGTGCCTCCAGCGTGAGGCCCCGGTCGCGGCGCAGGGTGCGCAGCCGCGGACCGATGGCGTCGAGGACCTGCTCCAGCTCTGCGTCCACGCCGTCCAGTCTC
Source organism: Kitasatospora sp. NPDC048722 (assembly GCF_040650235.1). Classification (NCBI taxonomy): domain Bacteria; kingdom Bacillati; phylum Actinomycetota; class Actinomycetes; order Kitasatosporales; family Streptomycetaceae; genus Kitasatospora; species Kitasatospora sp. NPDC048722. The sequence continues at coordinate 79,848 of NZ_JBEZGX010000022.1, read as the reverse complement.
CATAGTTCTTGCGGTCTTCGCAAAAACGCTGGTCGGTGGCGGTCGGCCTGGCCGAGCCTGGCCGGGTTGCTGCTCCCGGACCCGAGAGGCGGACCATGACCGCGACGATCACCGACCCCGTCCAGCCCGTTCTGAGCGCGCGCAATCGCTGGACCGTGCTGGCGGTCTGCTGCCTGAGCATGTTCCTGGTGGGCCTGGACACCACCGTCGTCAACGTGGGCCTGCCCGCCATCGGGCGCGGCCTGGGGGTCGGCGTCCGCAGCCTGGAGTGGACGGTGGACGCCTACACGGTCGTCCTGGCCGGCCTGCTGATCTCCTCCGGTGCGCTGGCGGACCGCTTCGGACGCCGGCGGGTGTTCCGGACCGGGCTGGCGGTGTTCGGCGCGGCCTCGGTGGTCTGCGCGGCGGCGCCGTCGGTGGGCTGGCTCGTGGCCGCCCGCGCCGTGCAGGGCGTCGGCGCCTCGATGCTCAGCCCGGTGGCGCTCGCGATCGTGGTGAACACGATGCCGGACCCGCGCGAGCGGGCGCGCGCGATCGGTGTCTGGGCGTCGGTCTTCGGGCTGAGCATGGCCGTGGGCCCCGTCACCGGCGGCGCACTCCTGGCCGGGCTGGGCTGGCGGTCGCTCTTCTGGATCAACGCTCCGGTCATCGTGATCGCCCTCGTGCTCAGCGCGGTGTTCGTGCCCGAGTCCCGGGGGTCGCGGGCGCGGCGGCTCGACCTCCCGGGGCAGGCGCTGCTGACCGTGGTCATCGCGGCCGGCGTCGGCGTCCTGATCGAGGGTCCGCGCATCGGCTGGACCTCACCGGCCGCTCTGGCCGCCTACGCGCTGGGGACCGCCGCGACGGCGGCCTTCGTGCGGGTCGAGTCCCGTCGGGCCGAGCCGCTGATGGATGTGCGGCTCTTCCGCAGTCCGGTGTTCAGCGGCGCCGTGCTGGGCGCCGTGGCCGTCTTCGTCGCCCTGAACGTCACGCTGCTGCTCAACACCCTGTACCTGCAGCACGCCCGGGGCTTCACGCCGCTGGCCGCCGGGGCGGCGACCCTGCCGATGGCGCTCGGCGCGACGGTGTGCGCGCCCTGGTCCGGCCGTCTGGTCGGCCGGCACGGACCGAGGCTCCCGCTGACCGTGGCCGGCGCCTTCATCCTGGCCGGCGGCCTCTGCCTGGTCGGGCTCGACCGGAACACGAGCGTGGCCCTGCTGCTGGGTGCCTACCTGCTCATCGGCGTCGGCTTCGGCTTCGCCAACGCGCCGATCACCAACACGGCGGTCGGCGGACTGCCGCCCGCGCGGGCCGGCGTGGCCGGCGCGATCACGTCCACCGCACGCCAGGTCGGCTCCGCGCTCGGCATCGCCCTCGCCGGCGCCCTCGTGGCGCACGCCGGCCCGGCGGAGCTCGCGCACGCCTCACGGCCGGGCTGGATCCTGGTGGCCGGCTGCGGACTCGTCCTGCTCCTCACGGCCAGGGCGCCGCGCTCCGAGGACCGTCGTAGGACCCTCGGAAGCTGAGCGCGAGGCGAGGGGGACGCGGTGGGCGCGGCGTTGCGGACGTTCGGGGCGGCGGGCGGGTGGCCGGAGGTCCGGGAGCTGGCGGTCGGGCTCGCCGAACTGGACGAGGCGGTCGAGTTCGCGGTTCGGTGGCACGGCGGTCAACGTCGCCAAGGCCGCCGGACCGGCGGCATCAGCCTGCGGGCATGGGTGAGACCGGGACTCATCCCGGCGCAGCGCGAAGAAACAGGAACCCACCCGAAGCCGAGCCCGTCAACGGCGGGGCAGGCGGGAATCTCCGTCCTTTAGAGCGGAGAGGATGTCAATCGACGGAGCGGATCGTCGAGACCCGTGAGACGAGGATGCGCAACTGGGAGGCCGACGACCCCGACGAGACGGAGACGCCCTGGTGGGGCACCCTGTGGGTGCCGTTCGCGGGCCGGGACGGCGACGACCACTTCCTCGACGCCGGCCCCGGCCTCTGGTGCGGCCGCCTGGGCTACGCCGCCCACGGCGACGACCACTTCCTCGGCTGGCCGTCCCTCGGGGCGTGGCTCCACGCGGTGGCGGACACGATGCTGCACCACGACGACCCCGACCACGCGGCGCAGCTGCACCGGCCGGTGCTCCGCCGCGACGGGACACTCGAGTGGTAACCCCGGCGCGGCGGGCGCACGTTCAGCAGTGGTCCTCGATGAAGAGCATGCGGCGGCCTGGCTCGGCGCGGAACTCATGGGCCACGTAGCGGCCGACCGACCGCGCTCCGCCGGGGCCCTTGTACTCGTCCTTGATCCGGGTCCAGAGCAGGGAGCGCTCGGCCTCGGCCACGGGTCGTGGCCTGAGGCCGCCCACATCCCCCCACACGACCGGCGCCGCCGCGTCCTTGAGCAGCCGACGAACGGCGCGGAGGGCCAGGCGCTTGCGGTGGAGCACCCAGCTGGTCCCCTGGTCGTCGACGAGTGTTACGGGGTCGTCCAGGCTGTCGGGATTCGCGGGGAACGGCTGCACGGTGTACTCCGTCATCCGGCGTGAAGGACCCGGAAGCGTCCGACGTCCGCCGGGTCCCGGTCGACGACCTGGACCGGTGGCCAGGCCCACTGCCGGACGCTGACGCCGGGGGCGCGGGAGAAGCGGATCCGCCCGCGGGTGCCCTCGACGTCGACGCTCGGCCAGGCTTCGGCGACGCGCGCCCGGTCCGTGCCGTGCGACCGCAGGACGTCGGCGAGGACGGTGATCGTGTCGTAGCCCTCGAACGCGACGAAGGAGGGCTCCTGGCCGAGGTGCCCGCGGAGTGCCGTCTCGACGCGCACACCGAACGGGCCGAGGCGCTCCGGCAGGTAGCGCAGGAACGGGACCGCCGCGCCGTCGCCACCCAGCAGCGCCGCCCACTCGGCGAACTCCGGCTGCCCCGCCGGAGCGCCGATGAGGACCTCGGCGAGTCGCTGGTCGCCGCGGACGGCCTTGACCACCGGCACGGCCGGCTCCGGGGCACCGGTCAGCAGGAGCAGCGCCGTCGCGCCGTCGTGGACGAGCTGGTCGCACACGGCGGCGGGGGACAGCTCGCCCGCGTCGAGTTCGACGACGGTGCCGCCGTGCGGAACGAGGTACTCCCGCAGGAGGCGGGTCCCGGACGCCCAGTACACACTCGGCTGGGTCGCCACGGCGATCCGACGGTGGCCCGCGCCGAGGAGGAAGTCCGCGTAGACCCGCCAACTGTGGGACTGCGCCGGGCAGATCCGGGCGACCCGTTCCGTCGGCTTGTCGGTGAGCGCGTCGAGGACGGCCGACGAGCAGAGGTACGGCAGCGCGAGGGCGTCGGCCCTGGCGGCAGCGGCGCGGGCGACGACGCTGTGGTACTCCCCGGCCAGCGCCACCACGCCCAGACCCGCCAGCTCGTCCACCGCTGCCTCCGCCCGCTCCGGATCGGCGGCGGTGTCCCGGACCAGCAGTTCGAGCGGCCGGCCGCCGATCCCACCGGCGTCGTTGACCTCGCGAGCGGCGAGCTCCAGCCCGGCGAGCAGGTGTCGGCCCGCCTCGACCCAGCCGGGCCTCGCCAACGGAGCGAGGGCGCCGATCCGGATGGGCGAGCCGTCGGTGTGCAGAGGCGTGGGTGACGATGGCGGCGTGGTCATGCGTGGGAGTCTCCCCGTGGCGCCGGGGCCGCGCAAGCGATCTTTCCAGGCGGAGACGGGCGGCGTCGGTGCGATCGAATAGCGTGCACGGCATGGATCTTGCAGCAGACGCCCGCGTGGCGGCCGAGCCAGAAGAGAACTGGTACCTGGACACGGCCTTCACGCCGGGGGCCATGCTCGGGACGCGTCACGACGACCCGTCGGTGCCCGTCCGCGTCGTCGAGGTGCGGGAGGTGACCACGATCCGCATACCCAGCGGCCGCCTCGTCGTCGATGCCCCGTGGCCGGACGAGGACGGGATCGACCTGCGGACCCGGACGGGCCGGGAGCTGGCGGAACGGATCCCGCCCGGCGCGTACCGGATGGAGGCGGCCTGGACGGAGGCGCCGTACGACTTCATGGGCGAGCGCTTCGACGGCCGGGAGCTCGCCGCCGTCCGCCTCCTTGTCGCCGAAACACCCGTGGCCCGTTGGGAGATGGCGCTCGGAGTCGGTGACGACATCGAGCGGGTCCGCCCCGGGGACCGCCGGATCGGCTTCCGGACCGAGACGGGCACGGGCGGCTTCGGCGACGCCGTGGCGTGGCCGGCGCTGACGGCCCCGTTCCTGGAGTTCTGGCAGGGAGCCCGGGCCGGCAACCGGCAGCCCCGGCGGACGGAGGACCTCTTCGGTGGTGCCTTCGAGCTCGTGCAGGACGAGGAGCACGGGGCCGACCTCGTGACCTTCGGTGCCGAAGGAGACGACGTGGTGTGGCTGGGGCGTACGGAGGCCGGTGAGCTCGCCTCGGTCGCCGTGGCCTCCGGGTATCACCTGTTCTCCCGGGAGCCCCCGTTCTGAGGTGACCGGGCGTGCAGTCCCTCCGCGAAGGCGTGCGCAGCGGCGAGGTCGCCCGCGTCGGGGCGGGCCTTGCTGATGCCGCCGACGAGCTTGAAGGGGAGCCAGGTGTCGAAGCCGCGGCACGAGAAGGTGTCGGACACGGTGAAGCCCTTCCGTTCGAGCCGCCGCACGAGGGGCCGGGTGAAGGGCCGGAACCCGGGTTCGGGAAGCCCGCTGGTGGCGAACACGAACGCCTGCGCCCGCCCGCCCTCGGGCAGCGCCTCGACGAACCGGCGCAGCCGAGGGTGGTACCGCCCCGAGAAGATCCCCGACCCGAAGCCCACGAGGTCGTAGGCGGAGAGGTCGGCTGCCGCCACCTCCTCGGGCGCGACGACCGAGGCGGCCAGAACCCGCCCCATGACGTCGGCGACCCGCTTGGTGTTCCCGTGGGACACGGACGTGCACACGATGATGGCCTTCACTGGTGATTCCCCTTCCGCCACCGGAGTTCCGTCCGGGTGCGGCCGCCGCCTCGCGCAACGGCCGCACCCAACGGGTAGACCGGACAGTGCCGAAGGACGTGACATCCCCTGGGAGGGGTCGAGCGTGTCCGCGGCGCAGGCGGCCCGCTCCCCGGAAAACCCGCAGCCTCCGCGCGTCCACGCGGCTATCGTCCCCACCGATGACACTGCTGACCACGACCCACCCGCCGTAGGTACCTCTGGAGAGTCCAGGGGGCCTTACGGAGGCTCTCGATGTCCCGCACAGCCCGCACGACTCCCTGGCACCTCCGCGTCCGCGAGGGCCTGTCGGAGTCCGTGTCCCTGCGCGATCTGCGCTACCCGAACGCCGAACTGGCCGCCGCCGCACACGAAGGCCGCCGGCCTGCCCCGGTGGCGACGTGCCGCCGGATCACCACCTGGGAGTACCTCGCGCTCGACTACCGGACGGGCTCGTTCCCGACCTGGATCGCCACGGCGGAGGCCCGCGCCCGCCTCCGGGCCCGACTCGACGCCCAGCGGATCCGTGGACTCCACCGCGCGGGCCACGACGTCGATGGCGCGGACGTCCCGCCCGTCCGCCACCGCCGCGGTGTGCGCTGGCTCCTCCTGTAGCCGGCCAACGCGAAATGACTGGCAGGGGGCTCGCGAGGGCGAGATGTTCCGGGGGAGGCCCGAGCCGTCCACCAGAGGAGTCGTCATGACCGCAGGTGCGCGCCCGTCGTCGATGCGGGCGGTGGCGTGGACGTCGATGCCGCCGGGGGCGTAGATCTCGTGGACCCGGCCGGTCTGGGCGGCCCCGTGGGTGGCTCACTTCTGGGCTGCCCAGAGCTCGCAACTGGTGCGGGGGCAGGACGGCGAGCACCCGCAGAGCGGCTTGCAGCATGGTGATGGCCCATCAGTCGGTCAACATGACCGGCTCTCTGTGGAGGCGCAGGCCCGGGCGCGCCCGGAGCGATACGCCGAACTCCACCTGCACGAGGGGATCGTTCGTACCGGGGTCAGAGGGGCCGGCTCATGCTCGGGGGCCCGGCTTCATCAGTACGCCCGAGGAAGTCCCAGCGGGTCGCGCTGCATTCCTGGGCCTTCGCCCAACTCGGCTCCCTCGTCGCCCACAAGGCCAAGCGGGCGGGCGTTCCGCTGGTGCACGTCGATCCGGCGTACACCGGTCAGGAGTGTTCCGAGTGCCACCACGTCGACAGGAGGAACCAGCCCGATCAGGCCACCCTCGCGTGCCGGTCGTGCGGCGTCGTTGCGCATGCCGACCAGAACTCTTCCCGCGCCATCGTCCGCCGGGCGGAGATCGCGTGGAATGCGGGGCGGCAGCCATCCGCCCCAGTCGCCGCAGGGCGGTGACGGGGCGCGGGGACCAACCCCCGGCAGCCGGTTGGGGGTCACTCGCAGGCTCGACCATTCACAGTCGAGTGAAGTTGGCACGCCGTAGATGCGAGCGTTCACCTAATCGGGTGTAGAAGATCGTCCGAAGCGTTGTTGAACCTGCCCGTCCGCCTACGGTTGGGGCGAGCGAGAGGGCGGGCTCCGGATGGATCCGTCCGTAGCGGCCTGTTCCCTCTTCCGCCGGGCGACATGACGGCCCGTCACGTCCTTCGCAACCCTTCTCAGCGGGAGGCCCCTCCATGCCCCTGGGTACCACACCGGAGTCACCGCCGGCGCAGCGGCGCCGGACCGGCGCCACCCTCGCGGTGGTGCGACCATGAGCGCCGCGGCCACGACCGAATCCGCCATCGACCGGATCCTGCGCGGCCCGACCGGCCTCGGGACGGCGGGCCTCTATCCGGTCCGCCCGTCCGTGACGGTCGAGGAGCCGTCCCCGGCCGCCGAGGCCCCGGTCGCCGAACTCCCGGTCGTCGAGGCGCCGTCCGCCGCGATCCCGTCCGCCCCGGTCCCCGGCGTGCCGGTCCTGGACGTCCCGCTGGTCGATCCCACGAGCGCGCCGTCGCCGGGCACGCTCGCCCGGGCCGCGGAGGCCCCGGCCGGGGGCGGCAAGCCGAGGGTGGGCGATCCGATCCCGGGCCTGTACCACCACCCGATCGTCGAGCCCGATCCCGTCCGGGTCGAGGAGCTGAGCCTCAGGATCAAGGCCTGGGCGATCGACGAGATCGAGCTCTACCCGGCGGAGTGGGAGGACCAGTTCGACGGTTTCTCCACCGGCCGCTACATGGTCGCCTGCCACCCGGACGCGCCGAGCGTCGACCACCTGATGCTCGCCGCCCGGCTGATGGTCGCCGAGAACGCCGTGGACGACATCTACTGCGAGGACCACGGCGGCTCGCCGATCGGTCTCGGCGGCCGTCTGCTGATGGCGCACACCGCGCTCGACGCGCTGCACACCACGGCCGAGTACCACGGGCCGTGGGAGCGGTCGCTGTCCTCGGACGCGCCCCGCCGGGCGTACAAGTCGGCGATGGACTACTTCGTCCGCGCCGCCACGCCCTCCCAGTCGGACCGCTTCCGGCACGACATGGCGCGCCTGCACCTCGGGTACCTCGCCGAGGCCTCGTGGGCCGAGACGGACCACGTGCCGGAGGTGTGGGAGTACCTGGCGATGCGCCAGTTCAACAACTTCCGTCCCTGCCCGACGCTCACCGACTCGATCGGCGCCTACGAGCTGCCGTCCGACCTGCACGCCCTCCCCGCGATGCAGCGCGTGATCGCGCTCGCGGGCAACGCCACCACGATCGTCAACGACCTGTACTCGTACACCAAGGAGCTCGCCAGCCCCGGCCGGCACCTGAACCTGCCGGTGGTGCTCTCCGAGCGCGAGAACCTGTCCGAGCGCGAGGGCTACCTCAAGGCCGTCGAGGTCCACAACGAGCTCATGCACGCCTTCGAGGCCGAGGCGGCCGCGCTCGCGGCGAGCTGCCCCGTCCCGACCCTGGTGCGCTTCCTGCGCGGCGTGGCGGCGTGGCTCGACGGCAACCACTACTGGCACCAGACGAACACCTTCCGGTACACGCTGCCCGACTTCTGGTGACGCCCGACGTTCACCCGCACCCGGTCCCGGCTTCCGTTCCCGTCCCCGGTGACCGCCCAAGACCATTTCCGAACGCATCTGATCACCTTTATTCACCTGCCATGCAAGGAGCTTCGACGCATGTCCCTCACCGACGACCGCGCCACCCAGACCGGCGCCGTGATCCCCGGCCCGGCGACTCCCTACCAGGGCGACATCGCGCGCTACTGGGACCATGAGGCCCGGCCCGTGAACCTTCGCCTGGGTGACGTCGACGGTCTCTACCACCACCACTACGGCATCGGCGCGATCGACGAGTCCGCCATCGGCGACCCCGAGGACAGCGAGCGCGAGAAGAAGGTCATCGCCGAGCTCCACCGTCTGGAGTCCGCCCAGACCGACGTGCTGCTCGACAACCTCGGTGCGATCGCCCCGGACCACACGCTCGTCGACGCCGGCTGCGGGCGCGGCGGCTCCATGGTGATGGCCCACCAGCGTTTCGGCTGCAAGGTCCAGGGCCTGACGCTCTCGACCCAGCAGGCCGAGTTCGGCAACAACCGCGCCCGTGAGCTGGGCATCGGCGACTTCGTCCGCTCGCACGTCCACAACATGCTCGACATGCCGTTCGAGACCGGCTCGGTCGCGGGCTCGTGGAACAACGAGTCCAGCATGTACGTCGACCTGCACGACCTGTTCGCCGAGCACTCCCGCGTCCTGTCGGTCGGCGGCCGGTACGTCACCATCACCGGCTGCTGGAACCCGCGCTACGGTCAGCCCTCCAAGTACGTCTCGCAGATCAACGCGCACTTCGAGTGCAACATCCACTCCCGCCGCGAGTACCTGCGCGCCATGGCGGACAACCGCCTCGTGCCCCAGGCCGTCATCGACCTGACTCCGGACACCCTGCCGTACTGGGAGCTGCGCGCCACGACCTCGCTCGTCACGGGCATCGAGGAGGCGTTCATCAACTCCTACAAGGACGGCTCGTTCCAGTACGTCCTGATCGCCGCCGACCGGGTCTGACCACCCGTCACCGACGCCTCCGACGGCCGCCTCGAACGCGCGGGGCGGCCGTCGCCGTCCGCGCGGAGGGGGTGACGGTGCCTCCGAGACGGCTCAAACCTGTTGGCGGAAAAGTGGGTTGGGTGCCCTCTTCCGGCTGAATCCGGAACAGTATTCCGAGCCGCATTCAGTGAATGGCTACACGCGTAAACTTCGGGTCCGACCACCCCGAATCCACCGTGACACGGCCCTTCACCTGCGCGAACCCCGCTCTTAATCGTTCCTTACCCTTGCCCGTTGACCCGCGTTCATCAGCTCTGCTTTCCTTCACTCCCAGCAGGCGGCGAAACCGACGCGCAGTCAATTCCCGAGGTGTAGCGAACCCGATGAATTGGCATGGGCGAATTCGCCGTCGGTCCCTTCCCCACAAGGGATCGCCCACGGCCCCCCAGCCGTGCCGGGCGATCGGAACGAGAGAGGCACCCTCACCCCATGGGTCACTCCCGCACAATTCGTCGCGCCAAGTACGCGGCCCTCACCGGCATAGCGTCCCTGGCGCTCGCCGCCGCCGGTCTGGCCGGCGCGGCCGGCACCGCCACCGCGCAGGACATCTCCGGGGCGAAGGCCGACACCGGCAACGAGTTCAACCCCTGGAGCCCGCAGAACGGCCACGAGTACCGCCACGGCGCGGTGCCCGGCATGAAGCAGCACGAGAACTACAAGAAGTTCGCCGCCGCGCAGCAGCGGGCGGCCGCCACCGGCCAGCAGACCCTGTCCTACGGCGGCGGCGTCGACGGCATCGGCGTCCAGAGCGGTCACTCGAAGGTCTACCTGGTCTTCTACGGGAACCAGTGGGGCACCCAGAGCACCGACTCCAACGGCAACGCCGCGTTCTCGAACGACTCGGCGGGCGCCGCCGGCGCGACCCAGCAGATGTTCAAGGGCATCGGCACCAACGGCGAGACCTGGTCGGCCGACCTGACCCAGTGGTGCGACGGCCCCAACGTCGCCACCGGCGCCACCAGCTGCCCGTCGAACGCCAACTTCGTCCCGTACCAGAGCGGCGGCGTCCTGTCCGGCGTCTGGTACGACAACGCGGGCGCCTCGCCGCAGCAGTCGACCGGCAACCAGCTGGCCCAGGAGGCCGTCAAGGCCGCCGGGCACTTCGGCAACACGACGGGCGCGGCCAACCGCGACGCGTACTACATCATCCTGTCGCCGCACGGCACCAACCCGGACGACTACCAGAACCCGACCACCGGGTACTGCGCCTGGCACGACTGGAACGGCGACACGACGCTGAACGGCGGCGCGGCCTCCTCGCCCTACGGCGACATCGCGTTCTCGAACCAGCCGTACAACATCGACGCGGGCGCCAACTGCGGCGTCGGCTTCGTCAACTCGCCCGGCACGCTGGACGGCTGGACGATGACCCTCGGCCACGAGTGGCACGAGATGATGTCCGACCAGAACCCGGCGGGCGGCTGGACCAACCACGTGTCCGGCAGCAGCTACAACGGGCAGGAGAACTCCGACGAGTGCGCCTGGCTCAAGCCCGGCACCACCGGCGGCGCCGCGAACGTCTCGTTCGGCTCCTTCGGCACCTTCGCCGAGCAGGCCAGCTGGTCCAACGACACCAACTCCTGCGCGATCTCGCACGCCATCCTGACCCACGGCAACACGGTCACCGTCACCAACCCGGGCGGCCAGACCGGCACCGTCGGCACCGCGGCCAGCCTGCAGATCAGCGCCAGTGACTCCGCCTCCGGCCAGACCCTGACCTACGCGGCCACCGGCCTGCCGGCCGGCCTGTCGATCAACTCCTCGACCGGCCTGATCTCCGGCACCCCGACCGCCGCCGGCACCTCCAGCGTCACGGTCACCGCGACCGACACCACCGGCGCCGCGGGCAGCACCTCCTTCAGCTGGACCGAGAACGGCACCGGTGGCGGCGGCAGCGCCATCACCAACGGCGGCTTCGAGACGGGCAGCACCTCCGGCTGGACCTCGGCGGGCGCCACCTCCGCCCCGGCCGCCGCCGCCCACTCGGGCAGCTACGGCGCGATGGTCGGCTCGACCAACCCGACCGGTGACTCCAGCCTCGCCCAGACGTTCACCGCCCCGGCCGGCTCCAGCAAGGTCTCCTTCTGGTACAGCAACACCTGCCCGGACACCGTGACCTACGACTGGGCGACCGCCACCCTGAAGGACAACACCACCGGCACCACCACCACGGTCCTCGCCAAGACCTGCTCCGCCACCGCGGCGTGGACCAACAAGACCGCGGCCGTGACCCCGGGCCACAGCTACACCCTCACCCTGTCGAACCACGACGACAACTACCCGGGCGACCCGACCTACACCTACTACGACGACGTGACCGTCTCCTGACGCCCATCTGATCGTCGTCTCCACCGACCGCACCGGGGTGGGCCACAGGGCCCGCCCCGGTGCGGCGCTTTTCCTGCGGCTTTACCGCTTCTTTCCTGCTCAGGAGGGATCCGATCGCGTCCCGGCCGCGTCCAACCGGCACCACAGCAGTCCCCCACCAGCACGAGGGAACCCCACCGTGAACCTGAGACGACCCGCCACCCTGGCCCTGGCCTCCGCCCTCCTCGCCCTGACCGGCTGCGCCTCCACCGGGGCCTCCACCGGGGCGGGTGCGTCGACGACCGCCGTCGCCGCACCCACCCCGAGCCCCGCGGCGGTCACGGTGGACGAACACGCCGACCGCACCACGGTCAAGGTCCAGGTCGGCTCGACCGTCACCGTCCAGCTCCACAGCACGTACTGGTCCGCCCCCGCCAGCTCGGCCGCCGACATCGCCGCCCCGAGCGGCACCCCGACGACCACCCCGTCCCCGTCCTGCCGCCCCGGCTCCGGCTGCGGCACCGTGACGACGGCGTTCACCGCCCACGCGGCCGGCACCGTCCACCTCACCGCGACCCGCACGGTCTGCGGCGAGGCCCTCGCGTGCGGGCCGGACCAGCGCACCTACGACGTCACGGTGGAGGTCACGGGCTGAGCGACGCGGTTCCGGTCCAGGCGGCCCGGTCCCGGGCCGGGCCGCCTCGGCCTTGGACAGCATCGCCCGAGTGGCCGAAGATGGAGATCCTCCACCCGAGATGCGTGAAGCACCCCAACACGACGGAGATTCCATGCGTTTGACGTCGAGTGGCCGCCACCATGCCGCGTTCGAGTTCGGCGACCTGCGGGTGGTCTCACTGCGGGACGGGTACATCGACATGCCGCCGACGCTGCTCCGCGACGAGCACGGGTGCGCGTTCGACGTGCTGCCGGGCGCCGTCCCGCTGGTCGGCGGCAATCTGCGGCTGTCGGTCAACGCCTTCTTCATCACCGACGGAACGCGGTCGGTCCTCGTCGACACCGGCGCGTCCGACGCGTGGCACGAGCCCACCATGGGGCTGCTCCACGACGCGCTCGACGAAGCGGGGATCGACCGCGCGCAGATCACCGACGTGGCCATCACCCATCGGCACCTGGACCACGTGAGCGGCCTGATCGCGCCGGACGGTTCGGAGGCGTTCGCCAAGCTCGAACGCGTGTGGATCGGCGCGGCCGACGCCCCGGTGTTCACGGGACGGCTGGAGCCGCTCCGCGACCGGGTCGTCCCCGTGTCGGAGAAGGCCGCGATCAACGACTGGACGACCGCGGTCCCGGCGCCGGGTCACACGCCCGGTCACACCGTCTACGACATCAGGAGCGGTACCGGCCGCCTCCTCGTCTGGGGCGACACCGTGCACGTGCCCACGCTCCAGTTCGACCGGCCGAACGTGGCCTGGGAGTACGACGGCGACCAACCCCGGGCCCGCACCGCGCGGGCGGCTCTCCTGGAGCAACTCGCCCAGCCACAGTGGTTCGTGGCCGGCGCCCACCTCGACTCACCCGGAATCGCCCGCGTGGCCCCTGCCGGCGACGGCTACGCGCTGGAGTACCTCGCGCCGCGGATCGGCTGATCAGCCGCGCAGGTGGGCGAGGAGGTCGTCGTCCACCGGGTACCGGGGCTCCTCGGGGAGCAGCGCGCGGGCGGCCGTCAGGTCGCCGGCGCGGACGAGGCCGTGGACCTCGTGGGCGAGGGCCGTCACGTCGGTGATGCCCACGGTCCACTCGTCCGCGTACCGGTGCGCGGCCTCGCCGGAGAGCCCGAGCTGCAACGCCCGGTGGGGGAGCGCCTGGAGGTGGAGGTCCCGCTCCGGATCCCACTGGACGCGGGCCGGCGCGGCCTTCAACGCGCGCTGCCAGGTGGCCCGGTCGGGGTGGAGGCCCCGCGCGTAGTGGGAGAGGCAGGCGTTCCGCAGGGCCCACTCGAAGCCCTCGCGCGTGATCTCGACGGCGAGGACGGTCTCCTGGCCGGCCTTGGTGCCCCACCCGCAGCGGTACATCATCCACAGGAACGACGGTTTGACCCACGTCATCCGGTCCCGCTTCCACGCGGGCGGGAAGCGGGCGTCACGGGCGGCGGGCAGGCCGATCTCCGGGGAGTACGCCTGGTAGACCGTGAGGGTCCGCGGCGTGTGGCGGGCGCGGATCTGGTGCAGCGGTACTTCCATCACGGGCCCGAGCATGCCGTCCTCCGGCCCGTTCCACCAGGGGTTTTACGGGGCTCACCCGGTGGCGGGCACCGAAAGGTCGAAGACGGCGCCGGTCTGCGCCTTCATCACGCAGTCGTTGGCGAAGGTCTTGCTGTACTCGACGTGCCGTCCGTTCCACGTGCCGTACGCCTTCGCGGTGACGGCGCTGTAGATCATCGGGCACATGCCGTCTCGGTGGGCGATCCCGGCCACGTCGCCGTCGGCCGCCGCGAGGTCCCGGCAGGCCTGGGCGGCGTGGGGGTGGCCGGTCGCCACGCCGTCGTCGGCGCAGTGCAGGGTGGCGCTGTCGCGGCCGACCAGCTGCTTGTCGTCGGAGCCGGCGAAGAGTGCGACGTTCAGCCAGTTCGCCGTCGTCGTCCGGGCCTGCGCCGCGGTGGCCGGCGCGGCGAGGGCGAGCAGCGCGAGGGTCGCGGCGACGGCGGTGGTGCGGGGGTTGGGCATGGGAGTGCTCCCTCGGGGACGGCGACCGGCCGGACGGAGAACGACTCACCCGCCCCCGGGGACACGGCCCCGGGTGGCCGGGCGGGACACGTCGGCGGCCGGTCAGTTCCGGGAGAGGTGCTGGCGTACGCACTCCGTGTACTGGTGGAGGCTGTCGGGCTGGTAGCACGCCTGCGTCCGGTTGGCGTACCAGACGAAGAGGACGGCGACGAGGCCGGACACCACGATCGCGAGGGACGACGTCACCACGGCCGTGGCGGCCGCGCCCCGGCCGGTGCCGGTCCGCCGGGCCTTCAGCAGGGCCGCGGTGCCCAGGACCAGGCCGATCACGCCGAGCGGGCCGCCGACGAAGGCGACCGAGGTGAGCAGGCCCGCGGTGCCCACCACCACGGCCGCCGCGGCCAGGCCGTTGCTGGCCGGCGGGGTGCCGATCGGCGGTGCGTGGTTCGGCGGTGCGTGGTTCGGCGGTGTGGTGGTGCTCCGGGTGTCGTACGCGTTCAACAGGGGTTCTCCCATCAGGTGGACGGGACGATCCTGGTCCGTGGAGCTCCCGGAGCACATCACGGGAGAGCGGGAAAGGGCGCTCCCCCGATCGGGGGAGGCCGCCGGTGACCGCGACCGAGATACTGGTCCGATCATGATCAAGGGATTCCGGCCGCTCCTGCGCGGCTCCACGTACTCGGGTGCGCTGTTCGCCTTCTGCGGCGCGGTGGCGAGCCTTCCGCTGCTTCCCCTCGCGATGCTTCCGGCGCTGACGTGGCGGTCCGCCCCCTACGGAGTGCGGGTCGTCGTGACCCTGGTGGCCTGGGCCGCGCTCGTGGGCACGGTCGGGCTGGCCCGCACCACGCGGCGGGTGCTGGTCGCGTGCGCCCGGTGGGCGCTGAAGGTGCCGTTGCCGGATCCGGTGGCCACGCGTCGACGCGCCGCCTCACCCGACACGGCGGCGGGCCCTCCCGTACCCGCCTCCGTCGATCGCCTCCGGACGCCGCTGTGGCTGGTGCTGCACGTGGCCCTCGGATGGATGGGGACGACGGTGAGCGGCCTCCTGCTCCTCGCCGCCCTCACCCTCCCGCTCGGCGCCGACGCGGGGCTGAGCGTCTTCGGCCGGACGGTGCGGGCGGACGGCGCCTGGTCGCGCGGGGTGACGGCGCTCGGCTGCCTGCTGCTGGCGGTGGTGGGCTGCGCGGCGGTGACGCGGGCGCTGCGGTGGCTCGCACCGAGGCTGCTCGGGCCGTCCCCGGCGGAACGGCTCGCGCTGGCGGCCGAGCGGGAGCGGCGGCTGGCCGAACGCAACCGGCTCGCCCACGAGTTGCACGACTCGATCGGGCACACCCTGACGGCGACGACGATCCAGGCGGCGGTGGCGGGCGAGGTGCTCGCCACCGACCCGGTGGCGGCGCGGGCCGCCCTGCGCAGCATCGAGGAGTCGGCCCGGTCGGCGCTGGAGGACCTGGACCACGTGCTGGGCGCGCTGCGCGAGGAGAGCGCGCCGACCGCGCCGACACGGAGCCTGGCCGACCTGCCCGAGCTGCTCGAACGGCTGCGGCACGCGGGCGCGGTGGTGGAGCCGGAGCTCTCCGGCGGGTGGGCGCAGGTGAACGGGACGCTCTCCCGGGCGGCGTACCGGATCCTGCAGGAGGGTCTGACCAACGCGCTGCGGCACGGGGCCGGCGGGCCGGTCCGGGTCCGCGTGGCGGCGGCGCCGGACGTCCTGGAGCTCGGGGTGGTCAACCCGGTCCGTCCCGGGGCCCGGGGCGCAGCGGACCGGCGGGCCTTCCCGACCTCCGGGCACGGGCTGCCCGGACTCGCCGAGCGCGTGCGGTTGTTGCACGGCGAGATGGAGTCCGGCCCGGCTGGGCCGGAACACTGGCGGCTCGCCGTCCGGCTGCCGGTACGCTCGTCGTCATGACCGCTTCGTGCACCGGCACGCCTGCCCTGACCAGCGCCGATGTGAACACCCGCGCCCCCGCCCCCGTCGCCGTCCTGATCGCGGACGACGACGAGGTGACCCGCAGCGGTCTGCGTGTGCTCCTCTCGGCCCGGCCGGGGATCGCGGTCGTCGGGGAGGCCGCCGACGGTGTCGAAGCGCTGACCAAGCTCGGTGCGCAGAACCGGACCCACGCCGTGGTGATCGCGTACGAATCGGGCCTGGTGGTGCCCGGGTTCGCCGGCTGAGACGGCCCGATCGCGACCGGTCCGCTCCTCGCCGCGGAAAGTCCTCCAAGGCGTGATCCACGAGAGGCAACCGGACACCCGTCCTCACCGTCAACAAGGGTGTGAAACTGACAGGCACGCCCTTCTTCGTCCTCTCGCTCGTCCTCGTCCCGGTCTCCATAGGCCTCCTGATGTACTTCTGGAACCGGGTGCGCGGGCCGCAGCCGCTCCGGTTCGGGACGCGGTTCGCGATGGTGCTGTTCGCCCAGGTCACCGCCGTGACGCTGGTGTTCGTGACGGTGAACAACGACAACCACCTCTACGGCGGTTGGGACGACCTGCTCGGCACCGGCAACCACGTCCGGGCCGTGCCCGTGCCGCCCGCGGGCGACGCGACGGCGGCCGCGAACCCGCCCGGACAGGCCCGGGTGATCCAGCAGTTCGGGCCCGTGGACGACAAGGCCGTGCCGAAGGACGTGAGGACGACCGACCTGAAGGGCCGCGTCTCCGGCGTGGACGGCGAGGTCCTGGTCTGGACGCCGCCGCAGTACGACGACCCGGCGTACAAGGACAAGAAGTTCCCGGTCGTCGAACTGCTCGCCGGCTTCCCCGGCTCGTCGAGCGCCTGGTTCGGCAGCATGAACGCCTCCAAGCAGCTGGCGCCGCTGATGAAGTCCGGTCAGGTCGCCCCGTTCATCCTGGTCTCGCCGCGCGTCGTGCTGCTCCCCGGGCACGTCGACACCGGCTGCGCCGACGTGCCCGGCAAGGTCAACGCCGAGACCTGGCTGGCGCGTGACGTGCCGCAGATGGTCCTCGACAACTTCCGCGCCGAGCCCGGCCCCGAGAACTGGGCCGTGGCCGGCTACTCGGCCGGCGCGCACTGCGCGGCGCGGCTCGGCATCGCGCACTCGAACCGCTTCCACGCGGCCGTGAGCATGTCCGGCTACAACGACCCGATGGGCGAGAACGACTCGCTGACCGCCAAGGACCCGCACCTGCGGGAGGTCTCCAACCCGGTCTACATGCTGCAGCACGCGCAGACCCCGCCGAACGTCGCGCTCTACGTGACGGGCAAGAAGGGCGACGGCTACGAGGACGCGGTCGCGCTGCAGAAGGCCGCGAAGGCGCCGACCGTCGTCACCCCGGTCGAGGTCAACGGGCCGCACCTGACGTCCACGTGGGAGCCGATGGTGCCGTCGGTGTTCGCGTGGCTGACCCAGGCCGTCGGGAAGACCGGCTGATCACCGGCCCGGGCTCAGGGCTTGACGGCGACGGCCGCGTAGGCGGAGACCTGCGCGTCCGTCGCCCCGCCCGGCCCGGCACCGTCCTCGCCGGCATCCGGACGCCAGCGGTGGCTGGCGACGAGGCCCGGGTCGAGCAGCCGCCAGCCGTCGAAGAAGCGGGCGATCTCCTCCCGGGTGCGCATCCGCAGCGCGGTGCCGGCGGCCCGGTAGACCTGTGCGGCGCGCTCGGTCTCGGCGGGGGCGAAGTCCGGCGTGCCGTGGCTGAGCACGAGCGCGCTGCCGGCGGGCACGGCCCGCTTGAGCCGGTCGACGATCGCGTGGGCGTCGTCCTCGCCCGGTACGAAGTGCAGCAGCGCGACCAGACTGAGCGCCACCGGCCGGCCGAGGTCGAGCGTGTCGCGCAGTTCGGCCGAGCGCAGTATGGCCTCCGGTTCGCGGACGTCCGCCTGGACGTAGGCGGTGCGGCCCTGCGGGGTCGAGTGCAGCAGCGCCTGCGCGTGCGCGTACACGATCGGGTCGTTGTCGGCGTAGACGACGCGCGCTCGCGGGTTCACTCGTTGGGCTACTTCGTGCAGGTTGGGCGAGGTCGGGATGCCGGTGCCGACATCGAGGAACTGTTCGATTCCACGGTCCGCGAGCAGCCGGGTCGAGCGGTGCATGAACGCCCGGTTGGCGCGGGCGGCGGTACGGGCCCACGGGAAGACGGCCATCGCCCGCCCGGCCGCCTCGCGGTCGGGCGCGAAGTTGGTGGTGCCGCCCAGGAAGTAGTCGTACATCCGGGCCGAATGCGCCCGGTACAGCTGCAGATCCACCTCGGCACCGTCACTTCCCGCCCCCACGGCTCCCCCTTCGCCACGACGCCCGGGGCCCAAGAATAGGCGAGGAACCGTCAGTTCCGTCCGTGGTCCTACTTTTCCGTCCTCTCCGCCGGATCCGTGCGCCGCCGTTGCACGACGAGCCCCCCGATGCGCTTGCATGTGTCATGGGGGCGCGCACGTTCCCCTTCGACCGCACGGGAAGGTCCACGGCATGACCGTCAACCGGGGCGCCCGCTTGAGACTCACCTTCGACGCCTTCTGCGGCACCCACGAGCCCGCCTGGACCGCGTTCGCCCGCACCCAGGTCGGCCCGCAGGGCGACGCCGCCGCCCTCGTGGTCCGCCGCACCCGGGAGCACCTGCACCGCAATTGGGCGCTCGCGCTGCGCCAGGAGGTCCCGGCCGCCTACGCCTGGCGCCTGCTCAAGGAGCACCTCGCCGCCTGGCTGGCCGCGCAGGGCGAACCGGCCGCCGTCCAGACCGCCGCGATGGACGCCGCGATCGGCCGCTTCTGCCACCGGGCCGGCCTGCACCCGGAGACCCTGGCCGAACAGCTCGCACTGCTCGGCGCGGTCCTGGCCCTGCCCGAGCGCCAGCGGGACGCCGTCGTCCTCGCCTACTGCCTCGGCCTGGCGGACGAGGAGGCCGCCGCGTACCTCGGCATCCCGCCCGCGACGCTGCGCGCGCACCGCCGCCAGGCCCACCGCCGCATCGCACGGGCGGTCGGGCGGCCGGACTTCGCGTCGGGGCGGTCCGTGGTACTGGAGGCGTGTCGGGGGGAGGAACGATGACGGGGGCGTACGGACGACTACTGGGCTGGGTGGACGGAGGCGTGAACGAAGGGGCCCGGCACGTCACGGTCGTCCCGTGCGCGCTGGCCTCCTCGCCGTCCCTGTCGGACCGCGTGACGGCCGCGCCCGCGCCGTTCCCGTCCGAGCACGAACAGGCCGCGCACGAGCTGGACCTGGCCACCGCGCTGGTGCTCGGCGCGCCGCAGGCCGGCCGCTCGCTGGACCTGCTGGTGAACAGCCGCCGCATCCACCCCGAGGGCGCGCTGGTCTTCGGGTGCCTGCTGGCCGTCACCGGCCGGGACGACCCGGCCCAGTTCTGGTGGCAGTTCGCCGCCGGCTCGGGCAGCTCCACCGCCGCGTACCTGCTGCACCTGCACCACCTGCGACTGGGGGAGCCCCGGGACGCCGCCTACTGGCGTGACCAGGCGGAGCACCTCGCCGCCGATCCGCGCCGCAAGCACCGTACTCACCGTGCCACCGAGCCCCTGTTCCCGGACGACGTGCGCCACGACATCCTCGCCCGCTGCCACGAGGGACTCCACCCGAAGCTGCCGGCCGCCCTGGAGGCGGCGGTCAACCGCCTCACCGTCACCTCCGACGACGAGGACTACGGCGAGATCCCGCAGCCCCGCTCGGCCCTCGTCGACGAACTGGCCGGCCCGGAAGGGGCGTAGTGCCACGGAACCAGTGAGAGCCCGCGCCGCCCCTCGGCGGTGGGAGGGGAGGCACGGGCCACACGGGCATCCGTCAGTGGGTCAGCACTGGCGCAGGCCCGGCGCCGGGTCGGAGGAGGTGAAGACGTCGACGGCGGGGACGTTGCCCCACGGGCCCTGGTCGGTCTGGGTCCAGTACCAGATGTCGTTGCCGCCGGGGTGGGTGTCGCCGTGCCCCCAGCAGTCGAACCAGTTGTAGCCGCCCACCAGGGTGCCGCGGGTCGCGGAGCGGTAGGAACGGTCGGCGAAGGCCCGGGCGCCGGCGTTGTTGCCGCACCAGAGCCTGCCGTCGCCGTGCACGCTGCAGTCGGCGGTGACGGCAGGCCTGGCGGAGGCCTCCCGCATGCCGGGCGCCGCGTAGGCGCCCGGGGCGGTGGCGGCGAGACCGGCGGTGAGGACGAGGACGGCGAGCGCGCCGGGGACCTTGCGACTCATCGGCATGGGACATCCCTTTCTGGACAGCGGGCCTTGCTGGAAACGGGTCTTGCCGGACGACAGGCCTGCCGGAGGCGGGTCTTGCCGACGACGGGCCGTGCCGGGCCGAGGAGTTGCGCACGAACGACCGACGGCACACTCCGGGTCCTTCCCGTCAGGCAAGGCTTACCTGGCCGGGTCCGGGCGGGCTATCCATCCGCGGCCGGTCCGCCGTTGCCGTGGATGGATAGTGCCCGACCGGGGCGGACGGTCTAATGGATGCGTTCTCGCGGGGGCCGGTTCTCGCGTAGGACCGCCGACGGCGTCCGTCCGTACGTCTTGCGGTACGTCTCGGCGAAGCGGCCCAGGTGTGTGAAGCCCCAGCGCAGGGCGACCTCGGTCACGGTGCTCGCGGTGGCCTCCCCACGGGCCATCGCGAGCAGGTCGCGGTGGGCCGCCTCCAGCCGGACGTTCCGCAGGTGGGCGAGCGGGGTCGTGCCGAGCCGGCTGCGGAAGCCGGCCCGCAGGCTGCGCACGCTGACCCGGGCGGCCAGGGCCATGTCGGCGACCGAGATCGGTTCGTGCGCGTGGTCGCTGCAGTAGGCGAGGGCGCGGCCGACGGCTCCGGCGGGTGCGGCGCGGTCCGGGCCCGACCAGGGGCTGATCCGGTGCGGCTGGGCGTCCAGGAGGCCGTGGACCAGCAGTTGTTCGAAGTGCCCGCGCGCGAGCGGCGAGCGGTCGAGCAGGCCGGACTGGGCGGAGCGGGTGAAGCTCTGCACGGTGCTGAGCCACGCGGCGACGGTGCCCGAGCCGGCGTCGAGCACCGGGTCGAAGCGGGTGATGCCCGACGGCGTGTCGCCGAGCCGGACGGCCAGGGCGTCGTCGAGGGCCTGGCGGGTGATCAGGACGACGCGGTTGAGGCTGTCGCCGTTCCAGGCCATGGCGAGCCGCTGGCCGGGCCCGGCGATGCTGAGCGTCGTGGGCAGTTCGGTGCCGTCGACGGTGACGGTGCCGTGGCCGGCGAGCGGGATGTGGACGTTGTAGAACCTGGCCAGTTCGCCCGGGTCGATCTCCACGGCGGTGCCGTAGCCGAGGTCGTAGACGGAGACGGGTCCGGCCCAGATCCGGCGGAACTGGCCGTCGGCGCGCCGGTCGTGGTCGAGGACGCGCAGGCGGTGGGGCGAGAAGTGGGCGCTGACCAGCGCGTGGAGTTCCTCGACGTCGCAGCCCTGGTAGAGCAGGCCCGCACGGGCGTCGTCGGCGTGCGGGCCGGGATCGAAGTCAGCTGGCATGGCCCCCCGGCCTTCTCTGGTGGAATATCAGGTGTCACCTGGGTCGTTGAAAGTTGTTGGATCGGCCCACAATAGCGTGCACATGACAGATCGTTCCCGGGGTCGGGGATGAGAAATGCCTGGGAGGTGCCGCGATCCGCGGCACCTCCCAGGGCGTGAGGTGTCAGTCCGTCAGTCGATCAACCCGTCGGCCGGTCAGCCGGTCAGCCGGTCGGTGCGTCCGTCGGGCAGCGCGTCCCGGCGGCCGGGACGGTGCCGTCCACCAGGAAGGCGTCGACGGCGGTCCGGATGCAGCTGCTCGCGCCGTACCCGGTGTGCCCCTCGCCCTCGCGGGTCAGCAGGACGGCGTTGCCCAGCTCGGAGGTGAGCTTCTCCGCCCACGCGTACGGCGTGGCCGGGTCGCCGGTGGAGCCGACGACGACGATCGGGTTGGCGGCGGCCGACTTGATCGCGTGCGGTTTCTCGGCGGAGGCGGCCGGCCAGGTGCGACAGTCCGGGTCGAACAGCGCGGCCGTCGGGTTGTGCCTGCTGACCAGCGGCGCCTTGGCCGCGAGGTCGGCGAGCGCGGCCTGGAGCTGGTCGGCGGGCGGGGTGTTCGTCGCGCCGTCGGCGCAGTGGATCGCGGTGTACGCGTCGGCCGAGGCCTTGTAGTGCCCGTCCTTGTCGCGGCCGGAGGCGCCGTCGGCGAGCTGGTAGAGGTAGTCGCCCTTGCCGCGCATGGCGGCCTTGAGGATCTCCCGCAGCGGCTTCCAGTCCCGCTCGCCGCCGTACAGGTTGTCGAGCACGCCGTTCCAGGCGGCCGTGGCGGTGAGGGTGCGGCCGTCGGAGGTGGTCAGCGGCCTGTCCTTGAGGCCGTCGAGGAAGTCGGCGAGCTTCTGCGGGGCCCGGTCGGGGTCCTGGCCGAGCGGGCAGCCGTCCTTGCCGGCGCAGTCGGCGGCGAAGGCCTTGAGGGCGCGCTCGAAACCCGCCTGCTGCTCGACGTTGTGCTGCACGAGACTGGTGGAGGGCGAGGTGGCGCCGTCGAGCACCAGGTGGCCGACGCGGTCCGGGAACTCCTCGGCGTAGAGGGAGCCGAGGTAGGTGCCGTAGGACATGCCCAGGTAGTTGAGCTTCTGGTCGCCGAGGACCGCGCGCAGGACGTCCATGTCGCGGGCCGTGTTGCGGGTGCCGACGTACGGCAGGACGCTCGCGTACTTCGCCCGGCAGGCGTCGGCGAGTGCCTTGCCGTGGTCGTCGCCGGGCTGGTCGGTGGTGAGCCAGCCGTCGCGGGCGTGGTCGTCCAGGCAGTTGATCGGGCTGGTGGCGCCGGCGCCGCGCGGGTCGAAGCCGACCATGTCGAAGCGGTCGTGCAGGGTGGTGCCCTTGGACTGCTTGGCGCCGGCCTTGACCATGGTCACCCCGGAGCCGCCCGGGCCGCCGGGGTTGAGGAGCAGCGAGCCGACGCGCTGGTCGGGCTTGCCGGCCGGGTCGCGGACGACGGCGACGTCGAGCGTGCCGATGGCCGGGTTGGCGTAGTCGAGCGGCACCTTGAGGGCGGCGCACTGCAGGGCGGAGTCGTCCGTCTTCCCGGTCTGCGGGTCCGGCGGGCAGGCCGCCCAGGCGAGTTGCTGGCCGTAGAAGGCCTTGAGTGCCGGGTCGGCGGCGCCGGTGGGCCTGGGCGTCGGGGTCGGCGTGGCGGTCGGCGCCGCGGCGGCGGTGCCGGGCGTGGGCGTGCCGGAGGCGGCGGTGCCGCTGCCGCCCGAGCTCGTGCAGCCGGCGAGGAGTGCCGCACTGAGGGCGGCGGTGACGGCCACGGGCAGGGTGGCGCGTCGCGAGGGACGGAGGATCTTCACGCGCACACACATATCATTCGACTGCGACATCGATCGTACGGGGAGGGCCCTTCCCGCATCCGGGTCGGCGGCAGAAGACGGACAAAGGGCGACGAAGCGTGGCCCGCCACCGTTCGCATGCGGCCGGGAGCCGCCGCGCCGGTTGCCGCGAACTCCATTCACAGCCTTGTCGATCAGTGGGACGCTGTGGCCATGACAGAGCAGACCGCAGCCCTGCCGCTGCGCGACCCCGCACCGGCCGCGGGCGGACGGCGGCGCCAACTGGCCGCCGCCACCGTCGGATCGGTGGTCGAGTCCTTCGACTGGAACGTGTACGCCGTCCTCGCGCCGTACTTCGCGGCGGACCTCTTCGGCCACGGCAAGGGCGGCGTGAGCGGGCTGCTCGCGGCGTACGTCGGCTTCGCGGTCGGCTTCGTGGCGCGGCCGGTCGGCTCGTTCCTCATCGGGCGGCTGAGCGACGGCCGCGGGCGGCGCTTCGGCCTCACGCTCAGCATGTCGGTGATCGCCGCCGCCAGCCTCGGGATCGCGCTCCTGCCCGGACAGCAGACCATCGGCGTGTGGGCGGCCGTCCTCGCGGTCGCCGCGCGCGTCGTCCAGGGGCTCGCCTTCGGCGGCGAGACGCCCACCGTCGCCGCGTACGTGACGGAGACCGCGCCGCCGCGCCACCGGTTCGCGTTCAGCTCGGTGTCGTACGGCGGCATCATCGTCGGCTCGCTGATCTCGTACGGCGTCCTGGCCGTGCTGCTCCACACCCTCGGCAAGGAGGGTCTCAAGCACGGCGGTTGGCGCTGGGGCTTCGTCGTCGCGGCCGTGCTCGGCCTCGCCGCCGTGTGGGTGCGGCGGGCCGCGCCGGAGAGCGAGGAGTTCCACCGCGACCGGGCCGGCGGTGAGAGCGGACGCCCCGGGCTCCTCGACACGGTGAGCCGCCACCGCTGGGCCGTGCTCACCGTCTTCCTGCACACCCTCGGCGGCACGATCGGCTACTACTTCGCGCTGGTCTACCTGCCGCAGTACGCGGCCGCGTACGGCGTCATCGGCAAGGAGGAGGCGGCCTCCTTCATGACGGTCGTCCTCGCCGTCGTGCTCGCCACGATGCTCCTCGGCGGCGTACTCGCGGACCGGGTGGGCCTGTTGCCCGTCATGCGGACCGCCTTCGCCCTCACCGTCGTGCTCGTCCTGCCGCTGCTCGCCGGCATGCGGCACGGCTGGCTGTCCTTCCAACTCGTCGCCGTCGTCCTCGGGATGCTCGTCGCCACCCAGCTCGGCACGCTCAACGTCTTCACCGGCATGCTGTTCCCGACCGCCGTGCGCGCCGTCGGCGTCGGCGTCGTCAACGCGGCCACCATCGCGGCCTTCGGCGGCACCTTCCCGCTGCTCGCCGAGTGGCTCAACGGCCGCCACCACCTCGGCGTGATCCCGTACTACGTCACGCTCTGCTCGCTCGGGCCGCTGCTCGCCACCTTCACCGTCCTGCGCGTCCCCGGCTTCACCGCCGCGATCCGGAACTCCCGCCCCCGCACGGCGGGTGGTCGTGTACAGTCCGAAGCCGGCTGACGTTCGGTCATCTTCCGCAACCGAAACGGCCGAAGAGGTCACCCCGGGAGGAACCATGGCACAGCGCGACGAATCCGGCGACTGGCTCGGCCTGCGGGCGTCGGAGCAGTCGGCGGAGCCGCTGCCCTCGCTGGACCTGCGCACCGACCGCGCCCACCCCGCCCGGGTCTACGACTACCTGCTCGGCGGCAAGACCAACTTCCCGGTGGACCGCGAGGTCGGCGACCGCATCCTCACCGAGTGGCCGGGCTCGCGCACAGCCACCCGCGCGGCCCGGGCCGTCATGCACCGGATGACCCGCCACCTCGCCGAGACCCACGGCGTGCGCCAGTTCCTCGACGTCGGCACCGGCATCCCCACCGCGCCCAACCTGCACGAGGTCGCGCAGTCCGTCGACCCGACCAGCCGCATCGTCTACGTCGACAACGACCCGATCGTGCTCGCCCACTCCCGCGCCCTGCTCACCAGCGCGCCCGAGGGCCGCACCGCCTACGTCGAGGGCGACTTCCGCGATCCCGAGCACTTCCTGGCCGACCCGGCGGTCGCCGGCACGCTCGACTTCGACCGGCCGATCGCCCTGATGCTCGTCAACCTGGTGCACTTCCTCTCCGACGAGGCGGCGCACCCGCCCGTCCGCAAGCTCCTCGGCGCCCTCCCGTCCGGCAGCTTCCTCGCCCTCACCGCCGGCACCGCCGACACCATCCCCGAGCTGGTGGCCATCGGCTCGAAGCGGTACTCCGAGGCCGGCATAGAGAACCACCTGCGCACGCGCGCCGGCGTGGAGCGCTTCTTCGACGGCCTGGAGCTCGACGACCCCGGCGTGACCCTGATCAACCGCTGGCGCCCCGAGCTCGACGACGAACCCGCCCTCGCGGACCACGAGGTGTCGGCGTACGCGGGCGTGGCCCGCAAGCCGTGACGCCGCCCGGGCGGCCCGTCGTCCGCACCCGCCGGGGCACCGGCCGGAAGGACATCCGGGTCGCCCGGTGGTGAGGGACCATGGGTGCCCGAGGATCGAGCTCCTCGCCGTCCCGGGCGGAGCCACCGGCGCCCCGGCGGTCGCCCCACTGCGCGCGGCCCTGACGGAGCCCGCCACCGGAGCCGGGCTCAGAGCCTGACCAGCCGCTCCAGCATGAACTGCGCCTCGGGGGAGGTGTCGAGGAACAGCGACCGGACCACGTAGCGGCCCTCGGGAAGGTGCACCCGGATCGTGTCGGCCTCGGTGACGTCCGCGCCGGCCACCAGGCAGTCCATGAGCCGGTAGTCCCCGCCGAGCGAGACCTCGCAGGCGTCCTTCCAGCCGTCCGAGTCCATCGCCCGCTCCACCGCGCGCGCCAGCCCGAGGTCGTCCTCGGCCGTGTACCAGCGAGCGAACGTCAGGTGCTCGGCGAAGTAGGTCGCGGGGAGCGGCTCCCCGCCCAGCACCAAGACGTCGCCGTGGCCCGGCAGGTCGACCCGCGAGGCGTATTCATCGCAGGCGTCCCGTGCCTCGGTGCCGTCCCACGAAGCGACGTACGGCTCCGGGCACAGGGCGTAGTAGCCGAAATCGGTCCCGTCGATCCACTTCGACGCCGACGTGACCACGCGTTCTCCCGCTCGCCGTGCCCGATGAGGCGATCAAGGTTACCGGCGGATCCGCGGGGTCCTCCAGCCGGCCGACGTGAACCGGGCGGGCTCACATCATCGCCATGACATGAACATGCGAGTAAAGTTCTGCGACACCAATGGTCCGGGTGACACAGGGGGAGTCAGTGAGCATCGCACGCAGACAGTTACTCAAGGGATCGTCGGCGGCCGGGGCCGCACTCGTCGCGGGCTTCGCCGCGCCGACGTCCGCCGCGGCGGCGCCCACGCCGCTGTTGCAGTCCACCCCGCACCGGCTCGGGGCGCCGAGCGTGAGCGGGATCCACCTCCAGTTCGGCAACGACCCCTCCAGCGAGATGACCGTCTCCTGGATCACCCCGCAGTCCGTCCGCCGCCCGCACGTGCGGGTCGGGTCGCCGGACGGCGGACTCGGGCGGGTCGTCGAGGCCGAGACGCGCACCTACCGGGACGCGCTCTCCCAGGACGAGGTGTACGTCCACCACGCCCGCCTCACCGGGCTGCGGGCCGCGACCACGTACCTGTACGCCGCCGGGCACGAGGGAGCCAACCCCGAGACGGGGTCCTTCGCCACCGCGCCGCGCGGCCGGGCCGCCTTCACCTTCACCAGTTTCGGCGACCAGGGCACGCCCAACCTCCGCCGCAAGGTCGAGTTCCCCGACGGCGTCCCCTCCCCGCTCGGCAAGTACCCGGTGTACACCAGCAGCCAGATCGGGTCCCCTGCGTCCGCCGACATCGTCGCCGCCGTCGAACGCGTCGGCCCGCTGTTCAACCTCGTCAACGGTGACCTCTGCTACGCCTCGTACAGCGGTCGGCACGGCCAGAGCCGTACCGGAACGTGGGCGGACTGGTTCATCAGCAACAGCCGCTCCACCCGGCTCCGCCCGTGGATGCCGTGCGCCGGGAACCACGAGACGGAGGGCGGAAACGGCCCGATCGGCGCCCTCGGGTACCAGACGTACTTCGACCTGCCCGACTCCGCCGCCGCCTCCGACGAGGAGACGGCCGGCATGTGGTACGCGTTCACGGTCGGCGCGGTCCGTTTCATCAGCCTCGCCAACGAGGACGTGGCCATCCAGAACAGCAGCGAGATCTACCTGCGCGGGTACTCGGGCGGCGCCCAGGAGCGCTGGCTGGAACGCGAGTTGCGGGCCGCCCGGAACAGCCGGGCGATCGACTGGATCGTCGTCTGCATGCACCACCCGATGATCTCGACGTCCAAGCACGGCAGCGGCAGCGACCTCGGCATCCGGGAGGCCTGGGGCCCGCTGTTCGACGAGTACGGCGTGGACCTGGTCGTGAGCGGTCACGAGCACTACTACGAGCGCTCCCACCCCGTCCGCGGGACGCTCCCCAACGACGTCCGCACACCGGTCCCGTCCGGGACGGACCCCGACTTCGCCGACACCGACCACGGCACCGTCCACATGGTCATCGGCGCCGGCGGCAACGCCGCGACCACCCAGGACGACCTGTTCGAGACGAAGCAGGGCCGCGTCGTCGTCGCACTGGAGCCCAAGCCGGCCCCGGGCGCCCCGTACCGCGAGTCGATCTGGGTGACGGAGGACGCCCCGTGGGCCGCCGTCCAGGACCGCGAACACACCCACGGCTTCGCCGCCTTCGACGTCGACCCGGGCGACCGCCGCAGCGGCCGCACCCGGATGAGGGTCACCTACTACACCTTCGACGGCCCGCACGGCGACCTCACCCCGGTCGACACGTTCACCCTGGAACGCTCCCGCGCGGACGCCTGGGACGGCTGAGGGCGGTGTCCGGTCGCCCGGTCCGCGCCCCGGGCCGTCACGTGGTCGGGGTCGCAGACGTCTCGGAAGTTCGCACTGCGCATCCGGTGACAAACACGACAGGAGATGTCGGGTTGTGCCGAGACAGTGAGGGACGCCGGCCGGCGCCGTGGTGGCGCGGGCCGGGACGACGGACGGACACGAAGGACACCCATGCGCGAAACACCGGACGAGATCCGCCGGCTCCAGGCCCTCCTCGACGCCTCGCTCTCCCGCTCCACGGCACACCTGCGGTCGATCATCAGCAGCGACCGCACGCTCACCGCCGAGCAGCTCACGGGCGTGCTCACCGGCATGTGCACGCTCGCGCTGTCCACCGTGACGGCGAAGGGCGAGCCGCGGATCAGCGGAGTGGACGGCCACTTCCTGCACGGGATGTGGCACTTCGGCACCGCGCGCGGCGCCGCCAAGGCCCGGCACCTCGCCGCCCGGCCCGCCGTCAGCGCCGCGCACATGCGCGGGGAGGAACTGGGCGTGTTCACTCACGGCACCGCGGAGATCCTCAACCCCCTCGACGGCGAACCGGCCGCCGACTGGCCGGAACTCCTCGCGTACTTCCGGGACTTCTACGGCGCCGACGCCTTCGACTGGGACAACGACGTGGTCTACTACCGCCTCCACCCGCAGTGGATGGCCGTGTTCGCCTCCGACCCCGCCAGGTTCGGCGCGAAGCCGGACCCGGAGTGACCCCGCAGATACGGCGCTGAGCCACGGCGTGCCCCGGGACCCCCGGGGCACGCCGAGCCGCCGCGCCCGGCGAGAATGGTGGCGGACAGCGAGGGCGGACGACGGAGGGGGCGACGTGCGGGCGAGCCGGGCCATCGCACTCCTGCTGCTCCTCCAGGCCCGGCGGACGATGACCGCCGCCGAACTCGCGGCCGAACTGGAGGTCTCCGAGCGCACCGTGCAACGGGACGTCGCCGCACTCGCCGAGGCGGGAGTGCCGGTCTACGCCGAACGCGGCCGCGCCGGGGGCTACCGGCTCGTCGACGGCTACCGCACCCGCCTCACCGGCCTCGAACGCGCCGAGGCCGAAGTCCTGCACCTGGCCGGACTCCCGGGCCCGCTGCGCGACATGGGCCTCGCCGGGCACGCCCTCGCCGCCCGGCTGAAGGCCGCCGCCGCCCTGGGCGACGCCCCCGCTGCCGCCGCACGGCGGTTCCACCTCGACGCACCGGCCTGGTTCCGCGACGCCGAGACACCTCCGCTCCTCGCCGAGGTGTCGCGCGCCGTGTGGGAGGACCGCGTGCTCCACGCCCGCTACGCGGCGCGCGGCGGCACCCGGGACCGGCGGCTGGAGCCCTACGGCCTGGTCCTGAAGGCCGGGCACTGGTACCTCGCGGCGCGCAGCCCGTCCGGCCGGGTCGGCTCGTACCGCGTCGACCGCTTCGAGACCGCCGGGGCAGGCGAGGAACGGTTCGAACGCGACCCGGAGTTCGACCTCGCCGGCTACTGGGAGGCGGCGGCGCGGGAGTTCACCCGGTCCCTGCTGCGCGAGCGGGCGCAGGTGCGCCTGAGCCCGCTCGCCGTCGAGCACCTCGCCGTCCTGCTGGAACCGGTCGCCGCCGCCGACGCCCTCGCCACCGCGGGCCCACCCGACGCCGACGGCTGGGTCACCGTGACCCTGCCGGTCGAGAGCCGGGAGCTCGGCTACTTCGAGCTCCTGCGCCTCGGCCCGGAGGCCGAAGTCCTCCGCCCGCCCGAACTCCGCACCCGCCTGGCCGAGGCGACCCGCCGGGCCGCCGCCCTCTACACCCGGGAGTGAGTCAGTGCTGCGCGAGGGCCGTGATCCACGGCCCGACCGCGTCGGCGGCCGAGTTGAGCAGGCCCAGGTGGTTGGCGCCCGGGACGGCCGTCAGGGCGGTCGGGGCCGTCGGCGGGCGGTTGCGGCGGACGTAGTCGAGGACCTTGTCCGGGGTGAACACCTCGTCCCGGGAGCCGATCCACACCCCGAGCGGCTGCCGGATGCCCTTCAGGTCGGTGTCGGCGCGGTCCGGGTTCTGGGCGATGGCCATGGTGACGGTGTACCGGGGCACGAGGCCGGCGGAGTCCACCTCGGACTGCGGGTACGCGAAGCCGAGCGCCCGGGTGTGACCGTCGAGCGCGTGGTTGCTGAGCGCGTTGACGATGAAGGGCCGCCGGCACACGGTCGCGAAGTTGCCCGCCCCGCCGACCGCCGCCGTGTCGGAGTGGAGCCCGAGGTCCGGCGCCAGGAGGACGTAGCCCGCGACGGGGGTGGTGACGGTGCCGAGGCTGTTGAGCACGAGCCCGGCGCCCGCCGAGTGGCCGCCGAGGAACTCCGGCACGTCCGGGTGGCGCCGGTGCGCGAAGTCCGTCATGGTGGCGACGTCGCGCCAGACCTGCTCCCGGCTCGGGGCGTCGCCGCGCGGGCCGCCGGAGGCGCCGTGGCCGCGGATGTCGACGAGGTAGGTGGCGATGCGGTAGCGGCTCGCGAGGTCGCCGAGCGGCAGGTAGCCGGCGGCGCTGTCGGCGCCCGAGCCGTGGTAGAAGACGAGCGCGGCGATCGGGTGCGCGGGCTCGTAGGCGTAGTAGGCGAGCTGCGTTCCGTCCGTCGCGGTCACGGAACCGGTGGGGGCGGTGTGCCCGCCGTCCGTCGTGCCGGTGGTGTCGAGCGCGCCCGCCTTCGGCTGCGGCAGTGCGCACGGCCAGAGTGCCGCGGTCGCTCCGGCGGCGCCGAGCAGGACGAGCGTGGAGGCCGTCAGCCCGACGGCGCCGAGCAGCGCGAACGCCCGCCTCCCCGCGCCCGGGTAGGCGGCGCGTGCACCCGGTTGCACCCACGCGCGCGCATCCGGCCGGGAGACGCGCCACAGCACCAGCGCCGGGCCGATGAGCCCGGTGAGTGCCGTCGGACTGTGGAGCCCCACGGCCTGGTAGACCCGTGCCGAGCCCAACAGGGCCAGCACGGCGACGAGTTCGCGCGTGCCGCGGCCGGGCGCGCGCAGCCGCAGGACGAGCCGCCAGCAGGCGGCACCGAGGGCGATCAGCAGGCACCCGAGGACGTGGGTCGATCGGGCGTAGTCGGGGTTCTGCTCCAGCAGGCCGTTCACCGCCGTCATGGTGCCGGTGAGCAGCAGCAGGACGCGGACCACGGTGACCGCACGGGGCGGACGGCCGGGAGACGTAACGTTGTTGGACACGCCGTCGACGCTACGGCGGCCCACCTCGCCCGAACCTGGGCGCCGGGGTGGAGATCCGCCGACGGCTAGGCCCTCGGGTGGAGTCGGCGGGTGGAGAGGTGTCCGGCGAGGGCGCGGACATGCCTCTGCCCCCGGTGGCGGGCCGGGGGCAGAGGAGAACACGGGCGAACGTCAGCGGCGGATGAACGCCGTCAGCCTGGTCCACCAGCCGCCGCGCTGGCGCGGGATGGTGACCGCCACCGGCTCCGCTGCGACGGCGGGCTCCGCGACGACGGCCTCGACCTCCACCTCGGGCTCCGGCTCCGGAGCTTCCTCCTTCCTCGGCTCCTCCAGCGTCACCGGCGTGAACTCGACCGGGAGTTCGACCAGATGGCGGGCCAGCCACGCCGACGTGTAGTCCAGGTCCTTCTCCTCCTCGGCGAGCCGGAGGTCCGGCAGCCGGGTGAGCAGGTGGTCGATGCTGGTCTCGGCGATGGCGCGGCCGATGTCCTGGCCGGGGCACTCGTGCGGGCCGCTGCCGAAGGACAGGTGGGAGCGGTTGCCGTGCAGTGGCGCGTTCCGATCGGGCCGGACGACCGGGTCGAAGTTGCCGGCCGCGAGGCCGAGGAGGAGCAGGTCGCCCGCCTCGATCCGCTGCCCGCCGAGCTCGGTGTCCCCGGTGGCCCAGCGGCCGGCCACCAGGATCATCGGCGGGGAGTCCCACAGCACCTGGTCGAGCGCCTCCGCGAGGGTCATGTGCCCGCCGGACAGGCTGGCGCGGAACCGCGGGTCGGTGAGGACCATCTTCAGGGTGTCGGCGATCAGGTTGACGGTGGTCTCGTTCGCCGCCAGCAGGACGACCCGCAGGTGCTCCAGGACCTCGTCGTCGGTGAGCCCGGCCGGGTGCCGCATGAGCGAGGTCACCAGGTCGTCGCCAGGCTCGACGCGCTTGCGCTCGATGGCCCGGCGCAGGCTCGCCACGACGTACTCGTTGCTCTCGATCGCCGTCTCGGTGCCCCGCATGAGGTCGCGGGCCGCGTCGACCAGGCGCGGACCGTACTCGCGGGGCATGCCGAGCAGTTGCGTCATGACCAGCATCGGCAGGTGCTCGGCGAACTGGGAGACCAGTTCGGCGTGCCCGGAGGGCCCGAAGTCCCGCACCATCGCGTCGACGAAGCCGATGACGTGCCGGCGGATGCCCCGGTGGTCGAAGCCGCCGAGCCCGTCGTTGACTGCGCCGCGCAGGCGCCGGTGCTCCTCGCCGTCCGCGAACACGCACAGCGGCTGCCACGCGACGACCGGCATGAGCGGCGAGTCCGGGCCGACCGTCCCGTCCTTGAACTTCGTCCACAGCCGGGAGTCGCGAGAGAAGAGCGAGGGCGTGCGCATCGCCGTGAGGTTCGCCGCGTGGCCGAGGACCAGCCAGGCCGGCACGTCGCCGTACAGCAGCACCGGCGCCACCTCGCCGTGCTCGGCGCGGAGCTTCTCGTACACCGCCCACGGGTCGGCCTCGGCCTCGGGCCCGTACAGGCGCCGCACGCCGTTCGGGCCGATCGGGCCGATCTCGGGGCGGCCGATCTCGGGGCGGCCGTGCGCGGGGCAGCCGGGCGGCGGGGCCACCGCGAGATCGTCGGGAAGTGCACTGTCGGAGTGCGGAGTTGTCACAGGGTCTCCGGGATCGGACGGGATCGGGATCGGACGGGATCGGGAACGGACGGGGGAACAGGTCGGGAAGACCGATACGAACGGGGAGGGGATCGGACCGGACGGGGCGGAGGCTCACGCCCGCTTCGCGGCGCAGTCGTACAGGTAGCGCATCAGGGCCATGAGGACGTCCCGGCAGGAGTCGCGCCGCCGGGCGTCGCAGGTGACGATCGGCACGTCCCGCGGCAGGTCGAGGGCGGCCCGCAGCTCCTCGACCGGGTGCGAGGGGGAGTCCGGGAAGCCGTTGATCGCGACGACGAACGGCACGCCCCGGTCCTCCAGCCGCCCGATCACCTCGAAGCTGACCTCCAGCCGACGGGTGTCGACCAGCACCACCGCGCCGAGCGCGCCCTCGAACAGACCGTTCCACAGGAACCAGAACCGCTCCTGCCCGGGGGTGCCGAACACGTACAGCACCAGTTCGTCGCTGATGCTGATCCGGCCGAAGTCCATCGCGACGGTCGTCTCGGTCTTGCGCTCGACCCCGGCGACGTCGTCGACGCCCTCGCCCTCCTGGGTCATCGTCTCCTCGGTGGTGAGCGGACGGATCTCGCTCACCGAACCGACCAGGGTCGTCTTGCCGACCCCGAAACCTCCGACGATCACGACCTTGACCGCCGCGGTCGCGGTGGCCGGCAGCAGGTCCGCGGTCGCCGGCCCGACCAGCGTGTCAGAGTCGCTGTAGTCCATGGATCACCGCCTCCAGGAGGGCACGGTCGGGGAAGTCCGCCGGGGGTACGGCGGCGCGGGCCTCGATCAGCTCGTCGTCGAGCAGGTCCGCCAGCAGCACGGTCACCACGCTCGTCGGCAGCCGCAGGTAGGCGGAGATCTCGGCGACGGACAGGGGTGAGGCGCACAGCCGGAGGATCGCCGCGTGCTCGGGCTGCATCCCGGGCCGCGGGTCCCTGCGGGTGACGATCAGGGTGACCAGGTCGAACGGGGTCGGCCCGGCCGGCCCGCTGCGCCCGCCCGTGATGACGTACAGGCGCTCGGGATCGTCCTCGTCCCGGCGCCCGCCGGGGCCGGGGTCAGTCATGAGTCCACCTTTCGCTCGCTCATGCGACCTGCTCGCCCTTGCGCGGGGGCGTGGTCAGGTGCTCGCCGATCCGGGCGACGAGGTCGCGCATCTGCGAGCTCACCAGCCCGGCGTCGACGCCCTCGTCGGCGAGCACCGCGAGGTACGCGCGCGAGCCCGCCGCCATCATGTAGAAGAAGCCGCCGCTCACCTCGATCACGACCATCCGCATCCCGCCGTCCCCGTGCGGGAACTCGTGCGCCACCGCCGTCGCCAGGCTCTGCAGGCCGGCGCAGGCGGCCGCGAGACGGTCGGCGGCGTCCGGGTCGGTGCCGTACTGGGCCATCCGCAGGCCGTCCGAGGACAGGACGATCACGTGCCGGGCGTACGGGACGCTCAGCGCCAGGTCCTTGAGCATCCAGTCCATGTTGGTGCGCTGCTGAATCACTGCTCGCCTTTCCCTGCCGTGTTGTCTCTGGTCTGGTCGGCTCCGCCGGGGCGCTCGCCCGAACCGGGGGGCGACGCCTCGCCGTTGATGCCCTCCAGGAAGGCGGTGAGCCAGATGCCGGGCTGCACCGGTTCCTTGGCCGTCTCCTTGGGCGCGTGCGGGGCCGGTCCCGCCGTGTCCCGGGCGGGCGCGGGGTAGCCGGTGCGGCCGAGCGTCTGGCGGTGGCGCCGGCGCTGGGGCAGCCCGTTGGGGCCGCGTTCGGTCACCACCGGCAGGTCGTCCATCGTGCCGGGCCCGTGCCCGTTCGCCCGTATCGGTCCGGACGGCACGTGGCCCGACGTCATCGGGGCGGAGGACACCGGACCGGACGGGACCGGGCCGTTGGGCATCGGACCGGTGCCGGCCCACGGGGAGTTGGCGAAGGCCGGGCTGTTGACCGACAGCGGCGGCGGACCCCACGGCCGAGACGAGGACTTGGACCGCGGCTGGTTGGCCGGCAGCGGGCGCGGGCCGGAGATGGAGCCGATGCCGTGCGCGCGACCGGTGGCCGGCGCGGTGGTGATCAGCTCGCGCGGCACGACCAGCACCGCGCGGATGCCGCCGTACGCGGACGGGCGCAGCGTCACCTGGAAGCCGTACGCGCGGCACAGCCGCCCGACGACGGCCAGGCCGAGGCGCGGGGTCTCGCCGAGGTCGTTGAGGTCGAACTCGCCCTGTGCGTGCCGCAGCACCTCCTCGGCGCGCGCGTAGCCGTCCTCGCTGAGGCCGAGGCCGCCGTCCTCGATCTCGACCGCTATGCCGGTCTGCACCTCGGAGGCGGTGAGGTGCACGTGGGTGTGCGGCGGCGAGTAGCGGGTCGCGTTGTCGAGGAGCTCGGCGACCGCGTGGATGAGCGGTTCGACGCCGGGGCCGATGACGGCGACCTCGGGGGTGGGGTGCAGCGAGACGCGCTGGTACTCCAGGATGCGCGACATGCCGCCGCGCAGCACGCTGTAGAGCGCGACCGGACGGCTCCACTGGCGGCCTGGGCGGGCGCCGGCGAGGACGGCGATGGAGTCGGCGAGGCGGCCGGTCAGGGCGTTGCCGTGGTCCAGGCGCAGCAGGTCGTCGAAGACGGCGGGGTCGTTGCCGTGCCGGTCCTCCATCTCGCGCAGGTCGCGGGCCTGGCGGTGGATGATCGCCTGGACGCGCCGGGCGATGTTCACGAAGGCGCGCTGGGAGGCCTCGCGCTGGGCGGTCTCCTCGTCGACGGCCCGCAGGACGCGGTGCAGCAGCTCGTCCCGGGCGGCCCGGTACTCGGGGCTGAGCATCGGGTCCCTGGACTCGTAGGCGTGCATCGCCGTGTCGACCGAGTTGGTCGCCTGGAGGCGGGCCAGCGCGGCCGGCAGCTCCTGCCGCGAGAGGGCGACCATGGTGGCGTCCTGCCGGAGCATCTTCTGGCGCAACTCGTCCGTCTGGCGGGCGTGTTCACGGCGCAGGAGGGACAGCGCCCGGCCCCGGCGGCCCGCCTCTGCGGCCACCAGGGCCACCGCGGCCGTAGCGGCGATCCCGCTCCAGATCACCTCGGGGCGGGCACCGGAGACCGCGATCGCCACGGCGGCGACCGCGGCGGCGGCGAGCACGGCCGTGGGCAGCAGCCACCCGGGCGGGGGCGCGGTGGGCCGTCTGCCGGGGGACGATCCGGGTCGAAGCATCAGCATCCTCAAACGGTCGGAAGGGGACATCGGAAGGGGGCGGGGGCGGTGGTCCGAGGCAGCATAGCCGGGTCCTGACATTTCTGAATGAAACTCAAAATTACTGTGGCAGTGCCGACTTGTGCGATCTTGCCGGACATGTCAGACATCTCGCACGGGTGCGCGACCGCAGGTGCCCGGTCCGGCCCCGTCTCGCCGGGGCCGGCGCCCGCACCAGGTTTCTCGCCCCGGGGCGCTCGCACCGGCAACCCGCCCGGGATTCGCTCATGCGGAGGGTTTCTGCGCGAAGTGGCTTTCAAGGGAGGGTAGTTCGTGCTATTGACGGTCAAAGGTGCCGGAGTGATCCCACTCGAAAGAGTGAGGTGTCGTGTGCGCGCGCGAAGGCGCCGCCGCGACGAGGTGCCTCGTGACGGCGTCCGGCCGGATGTGGTGCGGGTTCTCGGCTGCGGGTTGTTCGGTGGGGGAGGAATCCCAGGCGGACACCCTGCATGCCGGGGTGTGAGCCGCCGGGTGGTGGTGTGGTTGCCGGAGCTGAGGGCCGGGGCTCCGCTGGGCAACATGTGTTGCGTGTTGGGCAATGGATGTTGACGTCCGGTGTGGAGCGCCCCTACAGTGCGGGGCCGTGACCATCGATGATCTTGCCCACCGCATCGCCGCCGACGTCGCGGGCGAGGGCGGCCTCGCCGGCCTGCACCGGCTGTCCGAAGTGATCACCGTCCTGGAGGACCGCCGCACGGCGGTCATCGACGAGCTGCGCCGCGGCCGCCACGCGACCTGGGAGGAGATCGGTCGCGCCTGCGGGATGACCCGGCAGGGCGCCACCCGGCGGTGGTCCGGCAAGCTGCGGGCCCGCTCGTTCGGCGCTGCGGCCGACGCCTACCAGCAGGGGCGGCCCGGCTACCCGCCGGCGCTGATCGGCTCGGCCGTGCCGCGCGAGGCCCGCCGGGTGCTCGACCTCGGCGCGGGCACCGGCAAGCTGACCCGCCTGCTGGTGGACGCGGGCCTGGACGTCGTCGCCGTCGAGCCGGACGGGGCGATGCGCGACCAGCTCGCGGCGGCCGTCCCGAAGGCGGCCGTGCGGGGCGGCTCGGCCGAGCGGATCCCGCTCCCGGACGGCAGCGTGGACGCGGTGGTCGTCGCACAGGCCTGGCACTGGTTCGACCAGGGCGCCGCCGTCCCCGAGATCGCCCGCGTCCTCGCCCCCGGCGGCACGCTCGCCCTGGTCTGGAACGTCCGCGACGAGTCCGAGCCGTGGGCCGCCGAACTCGGCGCCCTCATGCACCGCTCGGCGAAGCAGGCGATCGACACCGAGCCCGTCGTCCCCGCCCCCTTCGGCGCGCCCGAGCGGCTGGAGATCCGCTGGGAGC
Source organism: Kitasatospora sp. NPDC048722 (assembly GCF_040650235.1). Taxonomy (NCBI): domain Bacteria; kingdom Bacillati; phylum Actinomycetota; class Actinomycetes; order Kitasatosporales; family Streptomycetaceae; genus Kitasatospora; species Kitasatospora sp. NPDC048722. The sequence continues at coordinate 42,307 of NZ_JBEZGX010000022.1, read as the reverse complement.
ACCTGACGACGAGGGCCGGGATCCTCGACATGGTGGCCTCGCGCAGCTACGTCATCACCCTCCCCGAGGCCGAGCGCACGCGCCTGCTCGCGGACGTCGAGCACCTCCTCGACACCCATCCCGACGTCGCGGGCCGCGAGGCGATCGCGATGCCGTACCTGACGAGGTGCACGCGTGTCCGCCTCTGAAGCCGACGGGGTGACGGTCCGGCTCCTGGGCGCGGGCGACGCGGAGGTGTACCGGACCTTCCGTCTGGAGGCCCTCCGGGAGACGCCCGAGGCCTTCACGTCGAGCTACGAGGAGGAGCGCGCGAAGCCCGTTGCGGCGTCCGTCCGCTGCCTGGCGGAGGGTGCGGTGCTCGGCGCGTTCGCCGCGGACGGCGGGCTGATCGGCACGGCGGGCCTGCGGATGCGTGCCCGGAGCCAGGAGCGGCACAAGGCGACGCTGTTCGGCATGGCCGTCGCCCGCGCGGCCGGCGGCCGGGGCGTGGGCCGGTCGCTGGTCGAGCGGACGCTCGAACTGGCCTCCGCTCGGGACGAGTTGAAGCAGGTGCTGCTGACGGTCTCCGAGGGCAACGAGGCGGCGCTCCGGCTCTACACCTCGTGCGGCTTCGAGGTGTGGGGCCGGGAGCCGAGGGCCGTCCTTGCCGGCGGCCGGGCCGTGACGAAGCTGCACATGGTGCGCTTCCTCGACTCCTACCAGTCCCGCTCGGCGATCAGCGCCTCCGCGTCGGCATCCGCGAACCCGTAGGCGTTGGCGATGAACCAGAAGTCCTCGGCGATCAGCTCGCGACCGATCGTCTCGATCTCGCTGTCGGCGGCCTCGAACGCCTCCTGGAGCACGTTGAACTCCTCGGTGGCGACGGCGGTGAGGGCGTACAGCGCGTCGAGGCCGCCCGGCCGCTCGGCCTCGATCCGCTCGCACAGCCGCCGCAGGATGGCGCACCCCTGGTCGACGACGGCGTCCGGATAGTAGTCGTCGCGGTACATCCCGCGCAGGAACGAGTACTGGAGGACCTTGTCGTTGGTGATCGGCATGCCGTGCTCCCTGTGGTGATCGGATGCGCCGATCATGCACCCCGCCTCTGACAACCCGGCTGCGGCAGCCCGGCTACGGCAGCCCGGCGAGGTCGAGGAGCGCGTGCAACTGCTCCGCGGCCAGCGCCGGGTTGGCCGCGGCGGCCTCGGCGAGCGCGGGGTCGGCGAGGAGGGCGTCGATCACGTCGGGCGGGAGCAACGGGTTGGTGGCGGCGGCCCGGCGGACTCGTTCGTCGGGGTCGGTGAGGAGCTCGACCGGTGGGTGGTCGAGCGTCGGGTCGGCGGCGGCCAGGGCGCGGACCTCGGGGTCCTCGTGGGCGAGGACGTGCTGAAGTCCCGTGCGGGGCAGGGTCGGCAGGGTTCGCAGGTACTCCCGCTGTTCGGGGCTCGCGAGGAACGCGGCGAGGACGGTCCCGGGCGGGGCGAGTGGGTGGTGGTAGGCCAGCAGGTGCCGCACCCCCTCGTCGGGGTCGTCCGCGAGCCGGGCGACGAGGTGTGCGGGGAGGCCCGGCCAGGTGGCGGCGGCCCGGCGCAGCGACGGGAGTTCGGAGACGGCACCGGCGAGGTACCAGTCCGGCCCGGCCTCGGACCCCGCGCCGATCGGGCCGAGTTCCGCCGGGTCGTCGCCGAGCACGCGGCTGATGACGGAGGCCTGCGCCCAGGTGCGGGGGAGCGGGTGCGCGAGCGTCCGGGAGCGGACGGAGGGGTCCGGGTCCGCCGCGAGTTCCGCGAGTGACCCGGCGTCCAGGTCGGCCCGTTCGGCGACGCGTCGGCGCAGCGCCGGGTCGGGGTGGCGGGCGAGCCGGGCGACGACGTGGGCAGGGGTGTACGGGCTGGCCGCGAGCGCGGGCAGGTAGCCGGGCTCCTCGGTGAAGCAGTGTTCGGCGATGGCATCGGAGGCCGCGTACATCCCGAGCGTGGTGAACCGGTCGCGCTCGCTCAGGCCCGGGCGGTGGAAGAGCGCTTCCAGGGTGGCGGGGTCGAGGCGCCGGGCCTCGCGCCGGGCCTGGTCGCGGACGGATTCGTCCGGATCCGCGAGCAGGGCTTCGCGCTGGGCGGGGGTGAGGTGCTGCCAACTGCGGGCGGCGTGGGCCCTGAGCCGGGGGTGGGGATGGTCGACCGTACGGAGGGAGAAGGCCGTCGGCAGCTGGAACGAGAACGCCAGCTCCTGCCGGATCTCGTCCGCCGTCAGGATTGCGCCCCGGCCGGGCTCGTCCTCCGCGGAGAGCAGGGCCACCAGCGCCTCGTCGGGCAGCGGCGCGACGCGGTGGAACCGCGGACGCGGTCCGCCGGCCAGCGCGGCGCGCACGAAGTCGTCCGGGTCATCGACCAGTCGGCCGCGGATCTCCACCGCGACGTACCGGTTCCGGGCGATCGCCCGCCGGATCGCCGGCTCCGGGTGCGCGAGTGCTGCCTCGACGACGTCATCCGGCAGCGGACGCCGCTCGCACAGGTCGACGCGCGCGGGCTTCGCCTCCGGCGCCAGCAACCGCAGCAGGACGTCCGAGGACGCGGCGCGATTGGCGGCGACGCCGCGGAGCAGCGCATCGGGAGCGATGGGGGAGAGCATCGGGCCATCGTTCCAGCGATCTTGGTCGGGCGTCCAGAGCAGGTCCGTCGGGGCTCGGTCAGTCCGTCGCGTCGGCGAGCCCCAGGCGCAGGTGCTCGATGTGGTAGACGGCCTGGTCGAGCAGTTCGGCGACGTGGTTGTCGTACAGCGCGTACACCACCGAGCGGCCCCGGCGGGTGCCGGTGACGAGGCCGAGGTTGCGAAGCAGGCGCAGTTGGTGGGAGCAGGCGGACTGTTCCATGCCGACCTCGGTGGCGAGTTCGGTGGCGGCGCAGGGGCCCTCGCGCAGGCGGGAGAGGATCAGGAGGCGGGACGGGGTGGCGAGGGCCTGGAGGGTCGTGGCCACGCGGGCGGCGCCGTCGGCGTCCAGGCGGGTGCGCGGGGCGGCTTCGGCGGCGGCTTCGGCGGTTCGGGTGGTGGCGGCTCCATGGCCCATGGGGACCATCGTACAGCCAATGAATGAAGGAGCGTTCATATGTTCATGTATCGTGGGAGTGTCCAGGGCTCAGCCCTGCCCCGTCCTGTCGTGTCCGAAGGGTCCCGCCTGCCATGCCCGCCACCCTGATCGAGCGCCCGGCGCCCACCGCGCCGCCGCGTCCGGACGCCGCTCCCCGCCGGCGCACCCGGGTGTTCGCCCTGCCCGAGGCCCGGTGGGCCGCCGTGGCGACGCTGCTGTTCCTGATCGCGCTCCCGCTCCAGCTCACCGGCGCCCCCGCCTGGGCCTGGGGCCCGCTCTACGCCCTCGCGTACGTCACCGGCGGATGGGAGCCCGCGTGGGCCGGTCTCCGGGCGCTGCGCGAGAGGACCCTCGACGTCGACCTGCTGATGATCGTCGCCGCCCTCGGCGCCGCCGCCGTCGGGCAGGTCATGGACGGCGCGCTGCTGATCGTCATCTTCGCCACCTCCGGCGCCCTGGAGGCCCTGGCCACCGCCCGCACCGCCGACTCCGTGCGCGGCCTGCTCGACCTGGCCCCGGCCACCGCCACCCGGGTCCTCTCGGGCGGCGCCGAGGAGACCGTCCCCACCGAGGCGCTCGTGGTCGGCGACACCGTCCTCGTGCGGCCCGGCGAGCGGATCGGCGCCGACGGGCGGGTCCTGGACGGTGCGAGCGAGGTCGACCAGGCCACCATCACGGGCGAGCCGCTGCCCGTCGCCAAGGCCACCGGCGACGAGGTCTTCGCCGGCACCGTCAACGGCACCGGCGCCCTGCGGATCCGCGTCGACCGGGACGCCTCCGACTCGGTGATCGCGCGGATCGTGAGGATGGTCGAGGAGGCCTCCGAGACGAAGGCGCCCACCCAGCTGTTCATCGAGAAGGTCGAGCAGCGCTACTCGATCGGCATGGTCCTCGCGACCCTCGCCGTCTTCGCCGTCCCGCTCGCCGTCGGCGCGGCCCTCACCGACTCGTTGCTGCGCGCGATGACGTTCATGATCGTCGCCTCGCCGTGCGCCGTCGTGCTGGCCACCATGCCGCCGCTGCTCTCCGCGATCGCCAACGCCGGACGCCACGGCGTGCTCGTCAAGTCCGCCGTCGTCATGGAGCGCCTCGGCCAGACCGACGCCGTCGCGCTCGACAAGACCGGCACCCTCACCGAAGGCACCCCGCGCGTCACCGACCTCCGCCCGCTCACCGGCTCCGGCCTCACCGAGGACGGGCTGCTCGCCCTCGCCGCCGCGGCCGAGCACCCCAGCGAGCACCCGCTCGCCCGCGCCGTCGTCGACGCCGCCCGCACCCGGGGCCTCACCCTCCCCGCCGCCGAGGACTTCACCTCCACCCCCGGCATCGGCGTCAGCGCCACCATCGACGGCCGCATCGTCGCCGTCGCCGCACCCGCCCGTCTGCTCGACGGGCGGCGCAGCGGCCCGGAGGTCGACCAGGCCGACGTGCACGTGGGGGAGTTGGAGGCGGCCGGCCGCACCGCCGTCCTGGTCGAGGCCGACGGCGTCCCGCTGGGCGTGCTCGGCATCGCCGACCGGCTGCGCCCCGCCGCCGCCGCCACCGTCACCGCCCTCGCCGCGCTCACCGGCGGGACGCCGATGCTGCTCACGGGCGACAACCCGCGCGCCGCCGCCCACGTGGCCGCCGAGGTCGGCATCACCGACGTGCGCGCCGCGCTGCTGCCGCAGGACAAGGTGGCCGCCGTCCGCGCGTGCGAGGCGGCGGGCCGCAAGGTGCTGGTGATCGGCGACGGCGTCAACGACGCGCCCGCGCTGGCCGCCGCCCACACCGGCGTCGCGATGGGCCGGGCGGGCTCGGACCTCGCCCTGGAGACCGCGGACGCGGTGGTCGTGCGCGACGAACTCGCCACCGTCCCGGCCGTGGTGGCGCTCGCGCGGCGGGCCCGCGGCCTCGTCGTGCAGAACCTGGTGATCGCCTCGGTGTTCATCTCCGTCCTGGTCGTGTGGGACCTCGTCGCCACCCTCCCGCTGCCGCTCGGCGTCCTCGGCCACGAGGGCTCGACCGTCATCGTCGGCCTCAACGGCCTGCGGCTGCTGCGCGAGGCCGCCTGGACCCGCGCCCGGGCCGGCCGGTGAGCCGCCGCGAGGGGAAGCGGAAGGAGAGCGCCGCGGCGCGCTGCACGGTGACGGTCTGCCGGGGCTGCTGCTGCGGCACCCCGAAGGTTCCCGGTGTGAACCACGCCGCCCAACTCGCCCAGCTGCGCACCGCGTTGGACGGCGTGGCGACCGTCCGCCCGACCACCTGCCTGGACGCGTGCGAGCAGGCCGACGTGATGGTCGTCCAGCCGTCCGCCGAGGGCCGCCGCGCGGGCGGCCGCCCGGTCTGGCTCGCCCTCGTCAACGACGCGGACGCCGTCGTCGACATCGCCACCTGGGTCGCCGACGGCGGCCCGGGCCTGGCGGACCCGCCGGGCGTCCTCGACCTCTACGGGTTCCAGCCGTCCCGGCGGATCCGGGAGGCGCTCGACTGAGGCTGTCCGGCGCGGAATCGGAGGCGCTCACGCACCCGGAACCCGGTACCATCGGCGGGCCTGATGTCGGATCGGAAGCGCCGGGGGACGGGGACCGATGGCCGGAACGATCACTCTGTGGGTCTTCGGACTGCTCTGCTTCGTCGTGGCCTTCGCGAAGGAGGCCGCGAGCGGCGCGGGGATCAGCCTGCCCGGGCCGAAGTCGAACGGCGCGCGGTTCGGCGTGGTCGCGGTCGGGGTGCTGGCGCTGGTCCTCGGGATGGCGGTCCGGACCAAGAGCGACGATCCGAGGCAACTGCCGACGCCGGCCGTCGCCGTGGCGCCGCCCAGGGCCTCCGGAACGTCCGCCGAGGCGTCCGCTGGAACGTCCGCGCCCGCCACCGCCGCCGCTCCGCCGTCCCCCTCGGCCACCGGGCCCGTCCAGGTCTGGAGCGGCCAGGTCGCCGTCCCCATGGAAGGCGGCATCGACTTCGACCTGACCCCGCCGTCCCGCGCCGCCGGCTTCGCGCACGGCATCTACGCCGGTGGCTTCACGCCGACGACCGCCAACCTGTACGACGAGATCCAGATGGACCACGACCAGTTCGGCATCTGGTCCGGCCGGTCGGCCCCGACCGGCGCCCAGTGCCGAGACTGGGCGATGACGCACCCCGGCCAGACCGCCCACGTGAGCATCGGCTCGCTCGTCTGCCTCCGGACCCCCGGCGGGCGCACGGCCCTGATCAGGATCGACTCGATCGCCCCGGCCGACTACCTGCTGAACGCGACGGTCACCCTCTGGACGGACTGAGCGGGGAACCACCGACCTTCGTCCGGGCGTCAGTTCGTTCCATGATCGGACGGAAGCCGCGCGGACGGCACGCATCCCGGGTCCGACCGGGCGGACTACGGCGCTCCTCGGCGCTCATGGCCGCCGGGACGGTGGTCTCGCGCGCCACCGGCCTGATCCGCCAGGTGCTCCAGGCCAACGCCCTGGGCGTCGGCCTGCTGGCCACCACGTACAACCTGGCCGACACCGTCCCCACCAGCCTGTACTTCCTGCTGATCGGCGGCGCGCGCAACTCCGTGCTCGTCCCGCAGCTCCTCCGGGCCCGCGCCGAACACCCCGACGGCGGGGCCGCGTTCGAGCAGCGCCTCGGCATGAGCCGCGCGGTCGTCGAGCACCGCGTCGGCGACCTCCGCGCGGACCTCTCCCGCTCGCTGCGGATCAGCGGCGTCGTCATCGTCCCGGCCGCGTTCGCGGGCGCTCCTGTTCCTCCTCCTCGCCCGCCTGCTCCGCATCGCCGAACTGCGCGCCCTCCCCGGCCTGCGCCGAGCCGCCTCCGAGAGCCGCTGTCGGTGGGCCCGCCTATGGTGAGCCGGACAGTGCACGAACCGAGGAGCGTGAAGAGTGATCGTCGAGCGCATGCGCGTCCACCGGGAGATGCTCGCGGAGCGGCAGCTGTCGCAGTGGCCGTGGACGGTCCCGTGCGTGCGGGGCCTGCTCGGCGGCGGCATCGCCTTCCCTGCGCCCGTGACCTTCCTGGTCGGCGAGAACGGCTCGGGCAAGTCCACCCTGGTCGAGGCCCTCGCCGAGGCCTACGGCGTGGACAACCACGGCGGGCGGGCCGGTGCCCGCTACGCCGGACCCAGGGAGCGCGGGGTGCTCGGCGAGTACCTGCGCCTCGACCACACCGAGCGCGGGCGGGCGATGGCCTCGGGCCCGCGCTCGCGGCGCAACGGGTTCTTCCTGCGGGCCGAGACGGCACTGCAGATGATGGAGGAGAAGCAGGGGCGGGGCCGGTACTGGAGCGAACGCACCGACCTGATGAGCCACGGCGAGGGCTTCCTCACCGTCTTCGAGTCGATGTTCCGCGAGCCGGGCCTCTACATCCTGGACGAGCCGGAGGCCGCGCTCTCGTTCACCTCCAGCCTGCGACTCGTCGGCCTGCTGCACGAGCTCGGCCGCACCGGGGCCCAGGTCGTGTGCGCCACCCACTCGCCGATCCTCGCCTCCACCCCCGGCTCGGCCGTCCTGGAGGTCGGCGACCACGGCATCCGGCCCACCCGCTGGCGGGATCTCGCGATCGTCGACCACTGGCGCCGCTACCTGGAACGCCCCGAGGCGTACCTGCGGCACGTGACCGGCCCGGCGGAACCGCCGTCCTGACCGGCCGCGCCGCCACCGAGGCCGTTCCGGCGTTGGGGGAAGCCCCTGAACAAGCCACCGACGACCAGCCCCCGGACCGGGCGCTCACCGCGCTCGTCCACGTCGCTTCACGCGAAGCCGGCCCAGCCCACTCGCAGCCTGAGGCATGGTGGCGGGGCGTCGACGTTCCCCCTGCCGGCCCGTCCGATCCCTCGGACGCCTACCGTTGCCGTATGCACACCAGCGACAACACGTGGGACGTCCTGCTGATCGGCGGCGCCTCCGGGATCGGCAAGAGCCTCGCCGCCGCCCGCCTCGCCGCGCAGCACGCGGCGTTCGTCGTCGAGTTCGACGACGTCGTGGCCGCCCTGCACGCCGCCACCTCCGCCGCGACCCACCCCGGCCTGCACCACTTCGACGGCCTCGCCGCCCCCGGCGCGGACCTGCCCGCGGACCGCGTCCTGGAACTGCAGATCGCCACCGCGCACGCCCTGGACGACGCACTGCTCGGCGTCGTCCGCAACCGCCTGACCGTCGACGTGCCCGCCATCGTCGAAGGCGACTACCTCACCCCGGCCGCCGCCGCTCGTGCCGTCGCCGAGGCCCGGGCAGGCGGCCGCCGGGTGCGCGCCCTCTTCCTCCACGAGGACGACCCGGCCGCGATCGCTGCCAACTACGCCCACCGCGAGCCCGAAGACGGCCCCCAGCCCGCCCGCGCCGCCGTGAGCGCCCGCTACTCCCACCACCTCGCCGCCCAGGCCCGCAGTCACCACCTGCCCGTCATCGCCTGCCGCCCCTACCCGACCCTGCCCGAGCGGCTGGCCGCTGCCCTCTCCTGACGGCACGGCACCACCGGTCAGGGCGCTCCCGTCCAGCGCCCGCCTCCGCATCGGCCATCAAGGCGACTCTCATCGACGACGGGTGTTCGGCACGGGCCGGCGGGCCGAGGGACCGGTCCAGCCCGGGTGCGGCCGCCAGCCTCCAGCGCGTGGCAGGGGCCGCCGTGAGGCCGATGACCACGTGGGCGAGGTGGCGCAGGGGAGCCGTGGTCGGCGGCGAGCCGCTCGGCCGGCGGGCGGCCCGGAGTGCAGTCGGCGGCGAGCGCGGGGTGGGTGCCGGTGGTCGCGCAGCATGGTCACGCCGAGGTCGAAGCAGTCCGCCTCAGGGCCGGGGGGCCGGGCGCAGCGCCGGTCCGTCGGCGGGGCCGAGGTGCTCGGGGTCGGTGAATCCCGGGGTTTCGGCGGGGTCGATGGTGGTGCCGGGGCGGACGGCGAGCTCCAGGTCGACCAGGACCGGCCGGTCGTCCCGGGGCATCACGACGTTGCCGGGCGTGCGTGATCTGTGCCACATCGTGCAACATGAACGGCCTGTCAGCGACTCTCAGAACCAGGAGACTTGTCGTTCGAGGACGGGGTGGGTGGCTTGGGCCGGAGGCGAAGTGGTGGACGGGTCACCGGCGGCGCGGCAGCACGCGGCGCGGCGGCGAGGCGGTCGCCCGCGCTCATCGTGGGCCGGACGGTGGCGTGTTCGGTCGGGCTGTCGGTGTTCGCCGCCAGCGGGGTGGTCTGGTACGAGTACACCTCCCTGACCGACGGGATGACCACGTCCAACGCGATCGCCGAGACGAAGAAGGACGCCCCCAAGCACCTCGACAACTCGGTGAACCTGCTGCTGATCGGCCTGGACAGCCGCAAGAACATGGACGGTTCGGACGTCGACCCGTCCATCGTCCAGAACGAGCTGCACGCCGGTGCCGACTCCAGCATCGGCGGCTACAACACCAACTCGCTGATCCTGCTGCACATACCGGCGAACGGCGGCAAGGTGCAGGCGGTCTCCATCCCGCGCGACGACTGGGTGATGACGTACAACGGTGACGGCTCCGAGATGGGCATGGCCAAGATCAAGGAGGCCTACGGCAACGCCAAGGACCGGTTCGACAAGAGTTCCAGGGCCAAGGGGCTCAAGGGCGCGGACCTGGAGAAGGCGGGCCGCGACGCCGGGCGCGCGGCCACCGTCCGGACCGTCCAGAGGTTCGTCGACCAGCCGGTGGACCACATCGCGGAGGTCAACCTGATGGGCTTCTACGACATCGCCAAGGCGCTGGAGCCGATCGACGTCTGCCTGACCCACCCGGTGGACGACCCGATCATCTCCCGGACGCCCGGCCACGAGGGCGGCGGTACCGGGCTGAAGCTCCCGGCCGGGGTCAGTCACCTCAACGCCGCCGACGCCCTCTCCTTCGTCCGCCAGCGCCACAACCTCAACGACGGGCACGGGAATTCGGACGACTTCGCCCGCACCCACCGCCAGCAGGCCTTCATCTCCTCGGTGATGCACAAGCTCAAGCAGCAGGGCGTCATCGGCGACCTCGGGGCGATGCAGAAGCTGTTCGGCGTGGTGCAGAAGGACCTGGTCATCGACAACGAGTGGAACATCCTCGACTTCGCCCAGCAGGCCCCGGCGCTGACCGGCGGCAACGTCGAGTTCAACACCCTGACCTACGACACCGGCGGCAAGAAGGGCGACCCGCCGCAGGACGTCAACCTCGTCACCCCGGCGAAGATCCAGAAGGTGGTCAAGCAGGTCTTCGGCGGCGCCGACGCCGCCGCCCCCGTGCCCGCCCCGAGCGACACCCCGACCGGCAGTGCGACGGAAACCCCGTCCGCGCCCCCGGCCCCCACCCAGGCGGCCGCACCGGCCACCGTGGACGTGTTCAACGCCTCCTCCGCCGCCGGGGTGTCCTCCGCCAACGAGGCCAAGGTCCTGGTCGGCATGGGCTTCAAGCAGGGGACGACCGGCCCGGCGCGCATCAGGCCGAAGACCACCACCGTCACCTACGGCAAGGGCGCCAAGGAGGCTGCCGACCAGATCGCCGCCCGCTACGGCGTCACCGCCACCGAGTCCGCCTCGGCCGGCGCCGGCCGGGTCGTGGTCACGCTCGGCACGTCCTTCGACGGCGTGGCCTCCGACCGGCCCGCAACCCCCGCCGCCGCCCCGAGCGACCCGGCCGCCAACCTCCCGATGCAGGGCCCCAAGGTGGACGCCCAGTCCGACGGCGGGATCCCCTGCGTCTTCTGACGTCCCGCGGTTCCGGTGCTCGGTGCAGGACGCAGGTGGGGATCGAGTGATGGGGGCGGCGCGGCACGGCACGGCATTTGGTGGGCACAGCGCCGCCGTCCGCGCCCGCCGCTCTGTCGGCATCCACGTCTACGCCTCCTTCGTCCCCGTGCCGCTCCAGGTGTACGTCGTCGCCCTGGTGGTCCTGGACCTCCTGGTCGCGGTGGCTGCCGCGCCCGTTCGGGCTGCTTCGCATCACGTCGTTCGGGGTGTTCGTCATTCCTCGTCGGTGCCGCTGCTGCGGGCTCTGCCGCACGTCCGTCGGCAGGCCGTCCGTGCTGAATAGACTGGGGGGGTGCCGGGGCCCCGTCCGTTGGTGTGCCGGGCAGGAGAGGAGGGCTCGTGGGTGGTGCGGAACGTGAACTCGATTCCCTGGAAGCTCGGTTGATCGACGCGGTCGAGCGGCTCGGGGACGCCGGGCGGGCGATGCTGCGGGATGCCGCCAAGCGTGAGGGGCTCTCCGTCACCCAGGCGCAGCTGCTGTTGCGGGTCACCTCCCCGACGGCGGGACCGCAGAGCACCGGCAGTTTCGCGCGCTGGCTGGAGGTGTCCGCGCCGACGGTCAGCGATGCCGCCGCCGCCCTGGTGCGCAAGGGGCTGCTGGAGTCGGTGCCGGACCTCGCCGACAGCCGGCGCTCGTCCTGGGTGCCGACGGGCCTCGGCGGGGAGGTCGCCGAACGGCTGCACGGCTGGCGCGATCCGCTCACCGCCGGCCTGTCCGCCGGCTCGCCGCAGGACCGGGCCACCGCGCTGCGGGTCCTGCTGGGGACCATCGCCTCGCTGAACCGCACCGGGCGGATCACGGTCGCGCGTACCTGCCTGACCTGCCGCTTTCTGAGCGACGAGCACCCGGACGGCCGGGCGGGGGAGTGGTGCGGGCTGCTGGAGGCCCCGCTCGGCGCGGCGGACCTGCGGGTCGACTGCCCGGAGCACGAGTCCGCAGCGCGCTGACCGTTCGTCAACTCCTCCTGGAAGGAGGCCGGGCGGGTCCTTGCGCCGTGCCTCGGCGCATTGGTAGCTTCGCAGTAGTTAGGACTCCTAATTGGAGTCCCCCGGTTCAAGGACCAGAGGACGGCCATGACGCCTGCGCCCATTCCCGGCTACCGTTACGACGACCCCGAGCTGCCCGAATCACCGGTCACCGGCGGCGACTTCGAAGGCCTCGCCGCGGCAACCCTGTTCTCCGACGCGGACGTCGCCGCACTCAGGCTCGCCGGCGAGGTCCTGGCCGACCAGACCGAGCAGATCCTGGACGTCTGGTACGGCTTCGTCGGCTTGCACCCCCACCTGCTCGCCTACTTCTCCACCCCCGACGGCGCGCCGGTCCCCGAATACCTGGCCGCCGTCCGCCGCCGCTTCGGCCAGTGGATCGCCGACACCTGCACCCGCCCGTACGACGCCCGCTGGCTCGCCCAGCAGGAGGAGATCGCGCTGCGCCACACGGCGGAGAAGAAGAACACCACCGACGGCGCCCGGTCCGTCCCGCACATCCCGCTGCGCTACATGATCGCGTTCATCTACCCGATCACGGCGACCATGCGGCCGTTCCTCGCGGCCAAGGGGCACAGGGAGGAGGAGGTCGAGGCGATGCACCAGGCGTGGTTCAAGGCCGTCACGCTGCAGGTGTCGCTGTGGTCCCGCCCGTACGCGGGATCCGCCTGGTAGGCCGGGCCGACGTGGCGTCCGGCCGGCTCGCGCGGGCGACCCGGCCGGAGAGCGCCCGGAGTGCCTCGGGCCGTCGGTCCCTCGGGCACCCCGGCCGGCCGCCAGGGCGCGGCCGTGTCGATCTCGTTCATGTGTCCGATCATGAACGATGGCGCCGAAACGCGGGCCACCTCACATGAAACTGCCGTTTCCTGCCCGTTATCGGGCAGGAATCTTGGATTCTTGCTCGTTGCTCCCCTAGTTTCTCGTCGCATCCACGAGAAACTAGGAGGGAACGTGAAGGAGCGCCTGGGCGCGCGACGACGGGGGGCGGCGGGGCTCGAAGGCCCTGCCCACCGACCGACGTCGATGTCGGGGACGGCTTGGCTCGCCCTGGCGGTGGTCTACGTCGTGTGGGGTTCCACGTACCTCGGCATCCGGGTCGCCGTCGAAACCATGCCTCCGCTGCTGTCGGCCGCGGCCCGCTTCACCATCGCGGGCGCGCTGCTCATGGCCCTGCTGGCGTGGCGCAAGGGTGCCGCCGCACTTCGCGTGGCACCGCGTCAGCTCGCGTCCGCGGCGCTCGTCGGCCTGCTGCTCCTGGCGGGCGGGAACGGCCTCGCCTTCCTCGCGGAGTCGCAGCTTCCTTCCGGCCTCACCGCGCTGCTGGTGGCGCTCACGCCGGTGTGGATGATCCTGCTGCGCATCGGCAGCGGGCACCGGCCCGGTTCCATGGCGCTCGTCGGTGTCGGGCTCGGGGTGGTGGGGCTGGTCGTCCTCACCGCGCCGGGCATGAGTGGCCGGATCGCGCTGCCCGGCGTCGTCGTGATGGTCGTCGGTACGCTGCTGTGGGCGCTGGGATCCGTCCTTTCCGCCCGCATCCCCGTGCCTGACGACGCGTTCGTGGCCACCGCCTACGAGATGGTGGCCGGCGGCATCGGCTGCCTGCTCCTGGCGGTCCTTCGCGGTGAGCCGGCGGGCTTCCACCTGCTCGCCGTCTCGGGCCGTTCCTGGGCCGCGCTCGCGTACCTCGTCGTCTTCGGCTCGCTCGGCGCCTTCACCTGCTACGTGTGGCTGCTGCGAGCGGCGCCGCTGTCGGTCGTGTCGACGTATGCCTACGTCAACCCCGTCGTCGCGGTCGTCCTCGGCGCCCTCGTCCTCCACGAACCCCTGACCCGGAACCTCGTGATCGGCGGCACGGTGATCGTGGCGGCCGTCGCGTCGATCGTCACTGCTCCGGAGCGGGCCACCGAGCGGCCGAGCCGACGGCCGCGATGAGCCGCTTCGCCGGCCGAGCGCCCCTGCCCGCCGTCGCGCGCCCTGCGGCTTCGGCTCCGTCGAGACCGTCCACCGCGTCCTCCGCGACCACCTCGGCGCCACCCCGACCGAATACCGACGCCGCTTCCGCGTCACCACCACCTGAACCACGGAGAACACGTGACCATCACCGTCACCTGCATCGGCACCGCCACCGCCCCTGCTGGAGATCGGCGGCCTGCGCCTGCTCACCGACCCGGCCTTCGACCCCGCACCCGCCGCGTACCGGCGCGGCCCCGTCACCCTGCGGAGCACTGCCGGCCCGGCGATCGGCGCCGACCGGCTGTCCGGGGCGGACGCGATCCTGCTCGGCCACGACGAGCACCCCGACAACCTCGACGCCACCGGTCGCACGCTGCTGGACGGTGGGAGCACTTCACGGAGGGCCGGGAGGGGAGGGCCGCCCACTTCACCGCCGCGGGCCTCGCCGACCGCCTCCACCGGCTCACCCCGGGAGCCGCCGAGACCCTCGCATAGCGCCTGGCCGCTACTCCTGAGGCAGCGAGGCGAGCCAGCGCCCGTCCTCGAACTCGGCGGGGACGTCGTCCACCCACGGATCGATCCCGCGGCGCTCCAGCTCGTCGAACCACCGGTCCCGCTGCGATTCGGGAAGGCGCCGACCGCACCACGGGCAGAAGCCGATCTCGACGATCGACGCGCCGCCGTCGTGGACGATCAGCCCGTACTCCCGGAACCCGGCGCTGAAGTGGACCAGGGCGTCCGGGCACTCGAAGGGGTCGTCGTGCTGGTCGCAGTGCCGGTCGACCCGGCTCGTCATCAGTTCGCAGCAGTGCTCGGTCATGGGAGGAAGACTACGGACTGAAACGATCACCCTCGGCTCGCGGTGTGCCGCAGCATCTCCTCCACCGCCTCCTCGACGACCTGCGCCCGCCGCGCCGCCGGCGCCTGCCGGATCCGCGCGCTCATCCGCTGCGCCTCCTCCGTCGTCGGCAGGTGGCCCGCCAGGAGGAGGGGCAGGGTCAGGCGGCGGGCGAGGAGTTCGTCGGGGGAGGTCACGTGGGGGCGGCGGACGACGGAGACGTTGACGCGGACGCCGTGCTCGTTGCCCCACGGGACGCCCGGCCGGTCGGTCTCGATCGCGGCGTAGCGGAAGCCGTGGGCGAGGTCGCAGGGGGCGCAGCCGAGCGGGCCGCGGGCGAGCCGGTCGCCGCAGTCGGGGCAGGTCAGGCGGTCGAGGGCGGCGTCGACCACGCGCCAGTCGTGCTGGTCCGGCTCGGCCGCGACGATCTCGGCGAGGGCCGTCTCGTCCCGCTCGCCGGCCGCTCCCATGCGGGCCAGGAAGGCCGCCCACTCGTCCTCGACGATGCCGTCGACGAGCGCGCGGCAGGCCGAGCAGGCGGGCGCGCCGCCGTACTCGTAGCCGCCGCACTCGGTGCAGCGGTGCGGCGTCGCTCCGACTGCGGGTCGTGCCATGGTTCCTCCTCCTCGTCGTCCGGTCGAGTCTCTCCCGGGGCGGCCGGTCGGCGGTACCGGATTGTCCGGCGTCCGCCCGTTGCGCGCCGCACGTACAGAGTCCAGTGAACGGTTGGTTGCGTTCAGATGGCGTCCAGTTTCGTTCGTGATGCGGCAAATGGGGTCAACCGTCCTGCGCGGCGCCCCCGTTGCGGTGGTATTGCCTTTCGAAACTCGTACAGCACGACGCATCTGGGGTCGACATGGGCAAGGCGCACAGATCAGCGAAGGCCCAGGGGGAGAGCAAGGACGGTTCGCCGGCCGCCGAGGAGCGGTTCCGGGGACTGCTGGAAGCGGCGCCGGACGCGATGGTCATCGTGGACGACACCGGGACGATCACGCTGGTGAACGCCCAGACCGAGGCGCTGTTCGGCTACGGTCGCGAGGAACTCCTCGGACGGAAGGTCGAGTTGTTGATCCCCGGCCGGTTCCGCGGCCACCACGCCCGGCACCGCAACGACTACGCCGCCAACAGGCAGGTGCGGCCCATGGGCGCGGGCCTGGACCTGCGCGGCCTGCGCAAGGACGGCACCGAGTTCCCCGTCGAGATCAGTCTCAGCCCGCTGGAGACCAGCGACGGCCTCCTGTTCTCCGCCGCCGTCCGCGACGTCAGCGACCGCAAGGCCGCGGAGGCCGAACTGACCGTGCTCTACGAGCAGCAGCGGCACATCGCCCTCACCCTCCAGCGAAGCCTGATGGGCACCCCGCCCGCCATTCCCGGGCTCACCGCCGCCCACCGCTACCGGCCGGCGACCCAGGGAGCGGGAGTCGGCGGCGACTGGTTCGACCTCATCCCGCTGGGCGCCGGCCGGGTGGGGATCCTCATCGGGGACGTCATGGGCCGTGGCCTGGAGGCCGCCGCCGTCATGGGCCAGCTGCGCTCGGCCGCCCACGCGTTGGCCATCACCGGCATGGAGCCGCGGGACCTGATGCAGTCGCTGGAGACGGTCGTCGGCGACCTCGCGGTCCCCGACCAGCTCGTCACCTGCTGCTACCTGGTCATCGCCCCCGACACGCGGGAGGTGTCCGTCTGCTCGGCCGGCCACCTCCCGATCCTGGCCGCCACCCCCGGCCACGCGGCCCGGATCCTGCCCGCTCCCGTGAGCGCGCCGCTGGGCGTGGGCGGCGTCCCGCACCAGCAGACCTCGGCCGTCCTGCCGCCGCACACCCTGCTCGCGCTCTTCACCGACGGCCTGATCGAGGCCCCCGGGTGCGACATCGAGGACCGCCTCGACACCCTCATGTCCGCCATCGACACGATGCCCCACCCCGGTGACCTGGAAGCCGCGGCCGACCACATCCTGACCGCGCTGCTCCCGCCCGTCCCCGGCTACGACGACGACGTCACGCTCCTGCTGGCCCAGGTCCCCGCGGCCCCGGACGCCACGGCCGCGATCGAGCTGCCGGCCGTTCCGACCTCCTCCGGCGAGGCGCGGGTCTTCGTCGAGAAGGTCCTCGGCTCGTGGAACCACGGTCACCTGACCGACGACGTCAAACTGCTGACCTCCGAGGTGCTCACCAACGCCATCCAGCACGGCAAAGGCCCCGTGCGGCTGCACCTGCGCTGCCATCCCGCCGAACTGGTCGTCGAAGTCACCGACCACAGCCCCCATTTGCCGCACCCCCGGCTCGCCGAGACGGACGAGGAGTCGGGCCGCGGCCTCACCCTCGTCGAGGCCCTGTCCCACCGCTGGGGCACCCGGCCGGCCGAGGTGGGCAAGACCACCTGGTTCACCCTGCCCCTGGCTTAGGGCGTGTCCCTCGGGTCAGGGCAAGAAGGGAGCGCCCGGCGGTACTTGCGGCGGACAAGTACCACCGGGCGCTCCCGGCCGGAGGGGGTCAGTCCTTGCGGCGCCCGGCCATCCAGACGAACACGAGGATGCCGGCGAACAGGAACAGCACGCCCTGGTAGACGGCCGCGTACCCGGCGCCCGCGACCAGCCACAGCGAGAAGCCGAACGCGCCCAGGCCCAGTACCGCGTCGCGGACGAGACGGGCGGTGGCCACCTCGCGCCCGCCGCGCACCAGCCAGAAGAGCTGGGCGGCGGTGGAGAGCAGGTAGGGGACGGTCGCGGTGAAGGTGGTGATCAGCACGAGGGCGTCGAACGCGCCCTTCGCGCCGGACGCGAAGTTGAGCACGGTCAGCACCGAGGCCAGCGCGACGCTCACCACGACGCCGAGCACCGGCACCCCGCGCCTCTCCTTGGCGAACGCGGCCGGGAACAGCCCGTCCTTGGCCGCCGCGTACGGCGCCTGCGCGGCCAGCAGCGTCCAGCCGTTGAGCGCGCCCGTCATCGAGATCAGTGCGGCGACGGCGATGGCCGTCCCGCCCCACGAACCGCCGAACATCGCGTCGACGGCGTCCGAGAACGGCGCGGAGGAGTGGACGAGCTTGTCGTGCGCGACGGTGCCGAACACCGCCAGCGTGCCGAGCAGGTAGACCACGGCGGCGCCGGCCGTGCCGAGCACGCTCGCCCGGCCGACGTTGCGCTCGGGGTCGCGGACCTTGCCCGCGCCCATCGCGGCCGACTCGACGCCCAGGTAGCTGAAGAGCAGGATCGCCGCGGCGGCCGTCATGCCGCCGACCACACCCTGGCCGGATGCGTCGAACGGGCCGAGGTTCTTCGGGTCGAAGAAGCCGAGGCCGCCCACCGCCACCAGCGCCAGCGGGATGAACTTGAGGACGGTGGAAACGAGTTGGACGGCACCGACGTACCGGGTGCCGGCCAGGTTCGCCAGCGCGGGCAGCCACTGCACGGTCAGCGCGGCGGCGATGGTGACCGCGGTGGAGTGCTGGACGGGGACCAGCACGTCGAGGTAGCCGACGGCCGCGACGGCGAGCGCCGCGTTGCTGACCCACGTGGTGATCCAGTACGACCAGGCCGAGATGAACCCGGCGAAGTCGCCGAACGCCTCGCGGGCGTAGACGTACGGTCCGCCGGTGCGCGGGTTGCGGCGGGCCAGCTGCCCGAAGACGAGCGCGAGCGCGATCGCGCCCACGGTCAGCACCGCGAAGGAGACCAGGCTGACCGTCCCGAACGGTGCCACGGCGGCCGGGATCATGAAGATGCCGCCGCCGATGATGTTCCCCATCACGAGCGCGGTCGCGGTCGGCAGGCCGAACCGCCGGCCCGAAGGGGAGGGGGAGGGCGTGGCGGGCTCCGCGTCGGTGGGCGGGGTCGGCCGGGGAGCCTGCCGGGTCACGGCGGGGCTGGTCTGCATGGGGGTGGTGCGCCTTTCCTGGTCCTGCTGCGCTCGGTGGAGCGACCGCCCATGCTCACAGAGAGATACCGCTCTGTACCAAATCGGTGGTTTTCGTCCGGCGGCACCGGGCCCGCCACCGCAAGATTTCCGGTCGAGTGCCCCGTGCACCGGCACTCGTCCGGCGGGGCGCTCACCGCGATGATCACGGCGAACGCCCCTCAGGTCCGCAGGGTGCTCACGGCAGCTGCAGCACGAGCTTCCCGGTGTTCCCGCCGCTGAAGAGCATCCGGAACGTCTGGGGGAAGTCGGCGACGGTGCCCTCGACCACATGCTCCTTCACCTTGATCCGGCCCTCGCCGATCCAGCCGGCGATCTCGGCCGCGGCCTCGGCGTAGCGGCGTGCGTAGTCGAAGACGACGAAGCCCTCCATGCGGGCCCGGCGCACCAGCAGGGACAGGTAGTTGGAAGGGCCCTGGACGGCGGTCTCGTTGTTGTACTGGCTGATCGCCCCGCAGATCACGACACGGGCGTGCATCGCGAGGCGGGTGAGGGCGGCGTCGAGGATGTCCCCGCCGACGTTGTCGAAGTAGACGTCGATGCCGTCCGGCGCGTGGGCGCGCAGCGCCTTGCGGACGTCCTCGGCGCGGTAGTCGATCGCGGCGTCGAAGCCGAGCTCCTCGGTGAGCAGGGCGCACTTCTCCGGCCCGCCCGCGATCCCGATCACCCGGCAGCCCTTGACCTTGGCGATCTGGCCGACCATCGTCCCGACGGCCCCGGCCGCGCCGGACACCACGACCGTCTCGCCCTCCTTGAGCGCGCCGACGTCCAGCAGCCCGAAGTACGCCGTCATCCCGGGCATCCCGAGCGCGCCCAGGTACGTCGAGAGCGGCGCGAGCGACGGGTCGACGCGCAGCGCGCCCTTGCCGTCCGACACGGCGTACTCCTGCACGCCGAACGCGCCCACGACGTGGTCGCCGACCTTGAACTCCGGGTGCCGCGACTCGACGACCTCGACCACCGACCCGGCCCGCATGACCTCGCCGATCCCGACCGGCGGCAGGTAGGACGGCCGGTCGTCCAGCCACCCGCGCATCGCCGGGTCGAGCGACACGAACCGCGTCCGCCCGACGAACTCCCCGTCCCCGGCCTCGCCGACCGTGCCGTCGACCAGCTCCCAGTCCCCGTCGCGCACCTCCCCGACGGGCCGGCGGGCAAGACGGACCTGGCGATTCACAGCGGACACGGGGGCGCCTCCAGTCGGTACGGCGATGACATGTGAGCGTGAGTCTAAGCAAGCGCTTAGTCATCTGACCAGAGGGGAAGTGGAGGCGTCCTCGACGGTGACGCAGAGTCCGAATCCGCACACCGGTAGTATTGGCGCGAGGTCGGTCCGTTGCGGACCGCGTCACCACCGGACAGGAGAGCAGTGGAGTGAGCGCGGCGCACCCCGGCCCGGGTGACTACAGCCACGTACCCAACCCGGAACAGGCCCTCAAGTACGCGATCCAGCACATCGCAGGTCCCCGGGTCGAGATCATCGAGGGTGTCATCACCCCCGTGTCGCCGTCCTGGGCGCATGAGAACGCCATCGACGTGATCCGCGAGCAGATCCGGCCGCGCATGCGCGAACTCGGCCTCCGCTCCGGCTCCGGCAACCTCGACCTGCCGGGTACGGCGAACTTCTACCAGCCGGATCTCGCGGTCGTACCCGCCGAACTCGCCAGGGCGTCGGAGGGGGCGCTGCTCCCCGATCAGACGTTCCTCGTCGTCGAGGTCACCTCCCCGTCGAACGCCGACACGGACCGCACGGTGAAGCGCCGCCGCTACGCCCAGTACGGGGCTCCCGTCTACCTCCTGGTGGACCGTCGGGAGCGCACGTGGACCCTCTTCTCGCAGCCGGGCGACGTCGGCTACACCCTCGTCGAGGGCCCACATCCCTTCGGCGTCCGGCTGCGGCTGCCGGAGCCGTTCGACGTGGAGCTGGACACCTGCGAGTTCTGACTGCCGCAAGACCGGGGCGAACCGACCCGGGAAAGCCGCGGAGGGCGCCACCGCGTGCGGAGCCTCCGCCAACACCGACGGCAGCTCCTACAGCAACCTCGCCAACGGCGCCGTCGCCGACGTCCGGACCTACCCCTACGCGCTGACCACCGACCAGGTGGCCGCGCTCTAACCGACCGGCACGACCCACGACAGCACCAGGGCCTGTGGAGAGCCTTTCCGCAGGCGCTTTTTCAGCTCACGGCCTCGTCCCGGTCCGCCGGCTTCCAGCCGAGGGCGGGGCCGAGGCGGGTGGCGAGGTCGGTGAGGATCTGGACGTAGTCGGCGGGCTCGAAGGTGAACGGCAGCGCGAACGCGACCTCGTCGATCTCCCGGAACGAGGCGTGCGCGTGGAGCCGCTCGACGAGCTCGTCCGTCGTGCCGACGAAGTCGCGCTCGAACAGCAGCCGGGCCGGGCCCTGCGGCGTTCCCGTGCGCGGCGCGCGGGCGGCGGCGTAGGCCTCGTACTTGGCGCGCTGGGCGGGTGTGGCGCTGTCGGTGGGGATCACGACGAGCCCCTGGGAGACGCGGGCGCGCTCGCCGTCCGGGTGGGTGGCGCGGAAGGCGCGGATGAGGGAGAGCTGGATCGCCGCGAAGTCGTACGACTCGGCCGCCTCCTCCGGCTTCACCACGCTGCTGATCAGCAGGTTCAGCCCGTTCTCGCCCGCCCACCGCACCGAGCGCAGGCTTCCCCCGCCGTACCAGATCCGGGAGGCGAGCCCGGGGGAGTGCGGCTGGACGCGCTGCGAGTACACCTCGATGCCCTCGGTCCCGGCGAAGTCGGAGGCCGGTTCGCCCCGGACGAGGTCGAGCAGGCGCCGGGCGCGGGCCGGGCTGAAGTCCTGGTGGTCGCCGGTGTCGGGGTAGAGGGCGCCGCGCACCCGGTCGTAGTGGGCGGGCGGGCCGACGCTGACGCCCGCGTTGAGCCGGCCGCCGGAGAGCACGTCGACGGTGGCGAGGTCCTCGGCGAGGCGCAGCGGGTTCTCCCAGCCGAGCGGCGTGACGGCGGTGCCGAGTTCGATGCGGCGGGTGCGCTGGCTGGCGGCGGCGAGGACGGCGACGGGGGAGGAGATGCCGTACTGGAGGTGGCGGTGGCGCAGCCAGGCGCTGTCGAAGCCGAGGCGTTCGCCGAGTTCGATGAGTTCGAGGGTGGTCTCGTGGCCGCGGCGCGGATCGGCCTCGTCGAAGAGGCCGATGGTGAGGAAGCCGAGCTTGCGCAGCGGTCGTGGAGTGGTCGACGACGGCATGGCGGCCTCCGCGGGGACGGGACGGGATGGGGACGTGACCGGAACGGGACGATCCGGGGGTGCGGATCGAACGTACGCATGCCGTCCGCCGCCCCACAAGATCGCCGACCGACCGTAAACGCGGCCGCAACCCGCCCGCCACACGGCGCAACACGACGGGCCCCCGCCGCGGAGCGGAGGCCCGTCGTCACCCGGGGGTCAGCAGCTGCGCAGTTCCGGGCTCTGGTTGCGGATCTGGTTGTGCAGCGACGTGAACTCCCGGTACGCCTCGCTGGTCTCGGCGCCGGGCCGGAACGCGCCGACGCGGTGGCAGTTGACGAACGCGAGGGTCACGTCGAAGTGCCGCTCCAGGCTGCCGCGGATGGCGTTGCTGGCGAGGGCGCGCAGCAGCTGGGCGCGCTCCTCGTCGGTGGGAGTGGTGTTGTCGTTGACGAACTCCTCGTCGGTGGCGGCGAGTTCGCTGCTGAGGCCGGCGACCACCTGATAGGCGTAGGGGAGCGACGCGCGGACGGTTTCGACGAAGTCGGCCTCGTCGACCTCGCCGTGCGCGGCCTGGGCGAGGAGGGCGGGGGAGACGTCGAGCGACATGGGGGTGTCCTTTCGCGGGGGTGCGTGGGGCTGGTGGTGCCGAAGGCGTCAACGGTTAACGAAGATGAAAACCATTGCTATATGGACTGTCCTCGACGTCCTGATGTCCTGTCAAGTGCGGCGCGGTGCGATCGACTCCGCCGCGCGCCGCCTCCTCCGCTTCACTCCCCTGCCCGCTCCCTCGCCGCCATGACGTCGTCGCCGTACCGGAACGCCCAGGCGCCGAACGCCTCGACCGGCTCCAGGAGAGTCCGCCCCAGCTCGGTCAGGGAGTACTCGACGTGCGGCGGCGATCCGGCGTAGGCGCGGCGTTCGACGAGCCCGTTGAACTGCAGCCGGCGCAGCGTCTCCGTGAGGACCTTGGGGCTGATCCCGCCGATCCGATCGCGCAGTTCACCGGGCCGTTCGGGGCCGTGGCGCAGCGCCCAGACCACCACCGCGTTCCAGGTGTTGGCGAGCAGGTCGAAGGCGAGGCGGGCGCGGCAGTCGGCGAGGAAGTCCTGGTCGGTGGTCATGCACCAGATGGTGCCCGAGCGGTTTCCTACTGTCGTCCCGAATCCGAGCGACGGGTTCACCACGAGGAGGAGGCGGCGGATGAGGATCGGGATCCTGGGCACCGGCAGCATGGCGCGCGTGCTCGGCGGGAGGTGGGCGCGGGCCGGCCACGACGTGCTGGTGGGCGGCCGGGACACGGACCGCGCCGCAGCCCTGGCCGACCGGATCGGCGCGCGGTCGGGCACTCTCCGGGACGCGGCCGTCCACGGCGGCGACGCGGTGTTGCTGGCCGTGCCCTTCGCGGCGGCGATCGACGTGGCTAGCGGTTCGGCCGGGGCCCTGCACGGCCGGACGCTGATCGACTGCACCAACCCGGTGGTGGAAGGCTTCGTACTGGCGACTCAGGGCGGACTCTCGGCCGCCGAGCGCATTGCCGCCGCCGCGCCGGGCGCCTCGGTGGTCAAGGCCTTCAACGTCTGCCACGAGAGCGTGTGGAGCCTGAACCCGCCGGTCTTCGACGGTCGCCCGCTCGCCGTGCCGATCTGCGGCGACGACGAACGGGCCCTGGAGGCCGTGCGGCTCCTCGTGCGCGACCTCGGCTGCGTGCCCGTCGACGCCGGCGGGCTCGCTCGGGCCGGACTGCTGGAGGCCACCGCCGCGCTGCTGATCGGCCTGTGGGTGGGCGAGGGTGTGGACGCCCAGGCGATCGCGCCGCCGCTGGAACACGCCGGGCCGCCCTCACCCCGCAGGTTCGGGCGCCTTGTCGGCGACGGGGGCCGGGGCCTTCGGAACCCTGATGACGAACACCGCCATCACCACCGCCAGTAGCGCGAACACCAGCCCCATCTCGAACGCCCGGGAGATGCCGTGCACCAGCACCGCCGACGAGTACGGTGCCGGCAGCTTCCCGGTGGCCTTGAACTGGAGGGCCTGTTGCGGCGTCGCCGTGTGGAGGAACTCCACGACCTGCCGTTGCGCCTCGTTGCGGCTGGCCGTGCCGTAGACCGTCACCAGGATGGACAGCCCGAGCGAACCGCCCACCTGCTGCGCCGTGTTGAGCATGCCGGTGGCCGCGCCCGTCTCGTGCGGGGCCACCTGCGACACGACCGTCAGCATGACCGGGACGAAGATCGAGCCCATGCCGAAGCCGAACAGCAATGTCGGCCCGAGGATGCCGGAGGCGTACGTGGTGTCGAGGGAGATCCGGCTCGCCCAGAACACCCCGCCCAGCACCAGCAGCGAGCCGACGACGAAGAACGGCTTGGCCCCGAAGCGGACCTGGTTGCGGGCGGCGAACTGGGCGGCGGTGACGATGGCGACACTGATCGGCAGGAACGCGAAGCCCGCCCGCAGCGGGCTGAACCCGAGGATCTCCTGCACGAACAGGGTGATGAAGAAGAAGATGCTGAACATCGCCGCGGCGAGGCACAGCATCAGCCCGAACGCGCCCGCGCGGTTGCGGCTGCGCAGCAGGTGGAGCGGGGTGATCGGCTGCGGCACCCGCCGCTCGTTCAGCACGAACGCGGTGAGCAGGACGACGGCGAGGCTGAACGCGGTGAGCGTCACCGGATCCGTCCAGCCGTGGTCGGAGGCGCGGATGAACCCGTACACCAGGGACACCATGCCGGTGGTGGCGGTGAACGCGCCCAGGAGGTCGAAGCGGCCGGGGTGCCGTTCGGACTCGTTGATGTAGAGCGGCGCCAGCAGGGCGATCGCGATGCCGATCGGCACATTGACGAACAGCACCCATCGCCAGGACAGCCAGGAGGTCAGCATGCCGCCGAGCAGCAGCCCGACCGCGCCGCCCGCTCCGGCCACGGCCGAGTAGACGCCGAACGCGCGGTTGCGCTCGGGCCCTTCCTTGAAGTTGGTCGCGATCAGCGCGAGTGCCGTCGGCGAGGCGATCGCGCCGCCCACGCCCTGGAGCGAGCGGGCCGCGAGCAGCCACGCGGAGCTCTGCGCGACGCCGCCGAGCAGCGAGGCGAACGAGAAGACCAGCACGCCGACGATGAACACGCGCCGCCGCCCGAGGATGTCGCCGGCGCGCCCGCCGAGCAGCAGGAGCCCGCCGAACGTCAGGGTGTAGGCGTTGATCACCCACGACAGGTTGGTGGTGGAGAAGTTCAGCGCCTGCTGGATGTGCGGCAGGGCGATGTTCACGATCGTGATGTCGAGGACGACCATGAGCTGCGTGGCCGCGATGACGGTGAGCGCTATCCCCGGGTGCTGGCCGCGGCGGGCGGAGGCCGGCGGGGTCGGGGCCAGGGCGTGGGAGGTGGCCATGGCAGGTCCCCCAATGGCTTTGGGAGCGAACGACGGGAGGGAACGGTTTCGTTCACTAAGACCGACAGTAGTCCCGGGCGCAATGCGAGCACAACGTGCATTACCGACGGTCGGCCGGTTCCGGACAATCCGTGAACCGAGGTGTGAACAGGAGGAATGGGTGGAAACCGTGCTGCGCCGGCCGTTCCTGCGGAGGCCGAGGCGGGGGAACAGGTCGATCAAGGGTCTGGCGGTGACGCGCCGGGCCCCTGGCGCGGTCGGGCCCGAGGACGGACAGGTTCGGTCGCGCGCCCGTGCACCCGCGTGTCGGCCGCGCGGTTGTCCGGTGGCTGGGCGCGCACTCCCACGGCCTCGGCACACTCAGTAGGATCTTCGTGTTCCCCGGTCACCCGAGACGGTTCGCGGTGTGGCCGTTTCGTAGCAGGTCCATCTGGAGGAGAAACCCTCATGGCTCAGGTCACCCTCAAGGGCAACCCGGTTCAGGTCGCGGGCGAGCTGCCGCAGTCGGGCAGCCAGGCGCCCTCGTTCACCCTCGTCGGTGCCGGTCTCGTCGACGCGTCGCTGAAGGACTTCGCGGGCAAGCGCAAGGTCCTCAACATCTTCCCCAGCGTCGACACCCCGACCTGCGCGGCCTCCGTCCGCAAGTTCAACGCCGAGGCCAACGAGCTCAGCGACACCGTCGTCCTGTGCATCTCGGCCGACCTGCCGTTCGCGCAGGCCCGCTTCTGCGGCGCCGAGGGCCTGGAGAACGTCAAGACCCTCTCCACCTTCCGCAACCGCGACTTCCACGCGGCCTACGGCGTCGACATCGCCGCGGGTGCGATGGCCGGCCTGACCGCGCGCGCCGTCGTCGTGCTGGACGAGAACGACAACGTCCTGCACACCGAGCTCGTGGCGGAGATCGCCGACGAGCCGAACTACGACGCGGCCCTGTCGGCCCTGAAGTAAGGCGCCTGCCGCTTCGACCCGTGGGCGCGGCCGGTTTCCCCGGCCGCGCCCACGGGTCTCAGCCGCCCGCCGGGACGCGGAGGGTGCCGTAGCGCTGCATCCGCTGCCAGCGGAGGCGGGAACCGGCCAGGGCGGTGAAGACCGACTGGATCACCACCAGGTACATCAGCTGCCGGTAGACGAACTGCTGCAACGGCAGGCTCCACAGCGGGCCCAGCCGCTCCTTGTCCAGCCGGAACGCGTACGCGCCCATCAGCATCTGGACCAGCAGGAACGCCGCCCACGTTCCGACGATCCGCACCGGGTCGAGGAAGACGACCCCGTACAGCGCGAAGACGTCGACGACGGGGGCGAGCAGGGGCAGCAGCACCTGGAACATCAGCAGGTAGAGCAGTCCGCGGCGGCCGAGCTTGCCCGCCTGTCCGCGCTGGACGAGGGCTCCCCGGTGCTTCCACATCGCCTGGAGCGTGCCGTAGCACCAGCGGTAGCGCTGGCGCCACAGGGCGGCCAGGGAGGCGGGGGCCTCGGTCCAGGCCTTGGCGCGCTCCTCGTAGACCACCCGCCAGCCGGCCCGGCAGAGGGCCATCGTGAGGTCGGTGTCCTCGGCGAGGGTCTCCTCGCCCACGCCGCCGACGGCCAGCAGGGCGGAGCGGCGGAAGGCGCCGACGGCGCCCGGGACGGTGGGCATGCACTCGGCGAGGTCGAACAGGCGGCGGTCCAGGTTGAAGCCGACCACGTACTCGATGTGCTGCCAACGGCCGAGCAGGCCGCCGCGGTTGATCACCTTGGCGTTGCCGGAGACGGCGCCGACCGAGGGGGCGGCGAACGGCTGGACGAGGTGGCGGACGGCGTCGGACTCGAAGACCGTGTCGCCGTCGACCATCACCAGGAGCTCCGCGCGGGCGGCCGCGATGCCGGTGTTGAGCGCGGCGGGCTTGCCCGCGTTCTCCTGCCGGATCACGCGCGTGTACGGGAGGCCGAGCGACTCGACGAGGTCGGCGGTGCCGTCGGTCGAGCCGTCGTCGACCACGATCAGCTCCACGGGGTGGTCGGAGGCGAGCAGCGAGCGCAGGGCGGCCTCGATCCCGGCGGATTCGTTGTAGGCGGGCACGATGACGCTGACCGGTTCGGTGACGGGCGGTCCCCACGGCCGCCGGCGCAGCCGCTTGTGCCGGCGGGCGGCCACCAGGACGGCGACGGCCCGCAGGACGCTGATCGCGCCCGCCGCCCACAGCAGCCAGCCCAGGACGGTGAGCACCCAGTCTCCGCCCCGGAGGATCCAGATCAGGGCGGTCCCCTGGAGACGGTCGGCGGTTCCGGCCTGGTGGACGGGGTCGGACAGGCCGACGGCCTGGCTGACGGTGGCGAAGCGCAGGCCGCGCGACTTGAGCTCGGGCAGCAGGGTCTCCAGGGCGGCCACGGTCTGCGAGCGGTCGCCGCCCGCGTCGTGCATCAGCATGATCTGCCCGGGGCCGCCCGGGCGGTCGTCGAGCGCCTTGAGGATCTGCGGGATCCCCGGCCGCTTCCAGTCCTCGCTGTCCTGGGTGGTGAGCACGGTCAGGTAGCCGGCGTGTCCGGCCTGTTGGACGGCGTCCCACTCGCGGTCGTCGAGGGCGTCCGCACCGGAGGAGTACGGCGGCCGCAGGAGCGAGCTCGTCACCCCGGCGGATCCGGCGAGGGCGAGCTGGGTCTCGCGCAGTTCCAGCGAGCGGCGCCAGGCGGGGGCCGGGCCGAGGTCGGTGTGGGTGAAGGTGTGCACGCCGATCTGGTGGCCCTCGGCCACGATCCGCCGGACCAGATCGGGGTTGGCGGCGGCCTGGGTGCCGACCACGAAGAAGGTCGCGTGCACCCCCTCCTTGCGCAGGACGTCGAGGATCTGCGGCGTCCACCTCGGATCGGGGCCGTCGTCGAAGGTGAGGGCGACGGTGCCGGGCCCGGGCGCGGCGCTGCGCGGCTGCGGTCCGGCGGTGTCGATCACCGGACCGCCGTCGCGGACGGCCGCCGGCACGGCGTCCGCGGCCGTGGGCGTGGCGGCCTGGTCGGGGCGGTCGTCGAAGCTGTGCTGGGTGTAGCCCTGGAGCGCCAGGGCGCCGGTGAGCGTCAGCAGCAGGGCGGTCAGCAGGAGCCAGTGGGTGCGCAGCGGGCCCTGGCGGACCACGCCGCGCCGGCCTCTGCGGGCGCGGTCGGGGGCGGGGGTGCGTCGTCGGCGGGCAGTGCTCATGGTGCGGCTTTCGGGGGTGCGGGAGGAGACCGTGCTGGACCGGGTGTCAGGGCTTGACGGGCTTGCCGGTCGGGTTTCCCGGCGGAGCGGTCGGGCGGCCGTGCGCCGGGGTGGGGGTGGCGACGGGGGCGGTGCTCGGGGGCGCCGTCGGCGTCGTGGCCGGTGCTGGGGACTTGGCGGCCGTGGAAGGGCCGGTCACGGCGGTGCCGGTCCCGGGTCCGGCCGCCGCGGCGCCGGCCGCCGGCGGGGGCTGGACACTGACCGGGGTGACGGTGCGCTGGTGGGTGGGTGCCGCGGTCGGGGCCGTGCTGGGTGCGTCCGCGGCCTCCGCCCCGGCGGTGGGTGCGTCGGACGGCGTGGCCGCCGGGTCCGGCGCGCTCGGCGCCGGCGGCTGGGGGAGCGGCAGGAACGGCGCGTTCACCGTCGGACCGCCGAGCAGCGCGCTCGCCAGCAGGGCCAGGTACCCGCCCGCCGGTACGGCCAGCGCCACCCCGAGCCGGCGGATCCTGCGCTGGCGGCGGCCGGAGGAGTCCACGAACACGGGCGGGGGCGGCGGCTCGGCGTCGGAGACGGCGGGCAGTTCGACGGTGGCCTCGCCCGCTTCGTCCCAGGTGAACGGGACGTGTTCGGCGGTCGGCCACGGTTCGTACGGTGTGACGGGCACGGTGTCGGGTCCAGGTCTTCTCGGTTCACGGGGCTGTCAGGGCCGCACCTGCGGGTCACGGGTGAGCCGACGGTGCACTGGTCGTGATCTGTTCAGCGCCGGGAGCCGGATTTCTGTCACACCCTCCCCGCCGGACCCTGCCCCGCCGCTCGGGCCGGGCCGGGGCCGGGGAGGTGCCCGCCGCGCCCTGTCGTCCTCTTCCGCCGGATCCGGACGACCATGCCCGGCCTGCCCTGTTCTGTCCGGTCCGTACGTCCCGCGGCCTGGGACCGCACCTGCTCGGAAGCTGGATGGGCCAGGTGGTTGACGTGCCCCGGACGTGCCTCGGTCACTGGCCCGCCGCCGGGGTTCGTGCCGGCTCAGCGATCCGCCGGAGCACTCCCCGCAGCCGTCGCACGGTGCTTGATGTTGACGGCCGACGCCTTGGCGATCGCCACGGGGTTCAGGAAGCGGCCCGGGCCGATCAGGCGGGATCCGAACCGGTGCATGTGCCGCGCCAGCGATCCGTCGCGCGCCGCCGCCGAGAACATCAGCCCCTCCAGCGGGTTGAACGGGCGGGCCTTGGCGAAGTCGGCGGCCAGGTACTGGTGGCCGCGCAACCGGCGCCGGTGCGCGCGGGCGTACGCCGCCAGCGCCCGGTCGAGGTCACCACGCCCGGCGGCGGCCGGGGCCACGGCCTCCGTCAGCCACTTCGCGGACTCCAGCGCCCAGCCGCAGCCCACGCCCCACAGCGGGTCGCTCGTCAGGGCGGCGTCGCCGATGAACGCGATGCCCGGTGCGCTCGGTGCGCGGTCGACCAGCGGGTAGTCGAGCACACCGATGATCTTCGAGACGCGCTCGGCGGAGTCGATGGGCGGCGCCTCGGGCAGCGCGCGGACGAAGGCGGTGAAGCTGCCCTCCAGGTCCCCGCGGAACTCCGGCAGCCGCTTCTTGTCCGGGACCACCGCGACGACCGTGACCCCGTCGTCGTTGGGGAACGCGTACGCCATGTCGGGTTCGAGGAACCAGGTGCGGGCGATCCCGCCGTGCAGCGGAAGGCCGCGGAAGTGCGCGAAGTACGCGAACCGTGTGTTCTCGTGCAGTCGCGCGGGCAGCCCGGCGTGCTTCGCCACGGCCGAGTCCTTGCCGTCGGCGCCGACCACCAGGCGGGCCCGGAGCTCGCGTTCGCCCTGCGGCGTCGACGCGCGCACCCCCACCGTCCGCCCGCCCTCCTGCACCAGCCCGGTCACCTGATGGCCGAGGAGCAGCTCGACGCCGGGGGTCAGCGCCGCACGGGACCTGATCATCGGGTCGAGGGTGCTGCGCCGCACGTTGTACCCGTACGGCAGCTCGGGGCCCGGCGCGGCGCCCGGCTCGATCCAGCCCCAGCGGGTGTACCAGCGGGCCTCGTTGCGGACGGCCCCCGCCTCCTCGAGGGCGGGTATGAGGCCGAGCTCGTCCAGCACCGGGTAGGCGTTGGCCGTGAGGGAGTGGGTGCAGAGGACCTTGTACGCCCCGGGGTCCGAGCGGCGTTCCAGCAGGCCGACGCGGACGCCGCGTCGGGCGAGCAGTATCGCCGCGGCGCTGCCGGCGAGGCCGGCTCCGCTGATGACGACGTCGTGGTCGTGTCCCGTGCTCTCGGCCGCGGTCATCCGCTGATGTCCCCCTTCGGAGTGGCGCTGTTCGTGGCGGTGGTGCAGTGCCACTGCTCCCAGGAACATGAGTGATTGTCAAGTCCCCTTGTCCGCAACGGTTCAAGGGCCAGTGCGCCGGGTCCGGTGGGCGGCGATCAGGTCGGCGTACGCGAGGTCGCTGGTCTTCACGGTCCGCCGCTGGGTCGGGTAGTCGACGTGGACCAGGCCGAACCGCTGGTCGTAGCAGTACGCCCACTCGAAGTTGTCGAGCAGCGACCAGGCGAAGTACCCGGCCGGTGCCGCCCCCCCGGGCCGCGGCGCGGGCGCAGGCCGCGAGGTGGTCCCGGAGGTAGGCGGTGCGCTCGGGGTCGTGCACGCTGCCGTCGGGGGCGACGGTGTCGGGGTAGGCGGAGCCGTTCTCGGTAGCGTAGATCCGTCGCGCGCCGTAGTCGTGGGTCAGCCGCAGCGGCAGTGGTTCGAGGCAGGAGGCGTGGACCTCCCAGGGCATGGCCGTGTGGTGGGGGTTGGGGCCGGGCAGCTGGCGGCAGCGGGGGGTTGGGGCCGTGCGGGTCGTCGGCGACGACCTGGCGGAAGTAGTAGTTGAGGCCGAGCCAGTCGAGCGGCGCGGCGATCAGCTCCAGGTCCCCGGGGCGGACGGGCAGGTCGACGCCTGCTCGGCCCGCATGTCCGCCGGGTAGCCGCGGCCGAGGACGGGATCGAGCCACCAGCGGTTGACGTGGCCGTCGGCGCGGGCGGCGGCGGGCGAGTGCCTCGAGGGGCGAAGTACCCTGTACAGCAGCTTACTTCAAGTCGTGATTTAACGACCGGGAGAATCGTCCGTCAAGCGAGGGAACGAGGAATGATGGAACCGGGACACAAGGGCGTGTCCGTGGCCGGCCGGGGTGCGAACACGGTGCGGGACCTGCGCCGGGGCAGCCGGGCGGCGGTGCTGCGGAGGCTGTACTTCGACGGACCGCTCAGCCGTCAGGAACTGGGCACGCTCACCGGCCTCAGCGCGGGCTCGGTCAGCAACGTGACCGGCGAACTGCTGGCGGACGGCCTGGTCGAGGAGTGCGGCTCGGTCGGCTCCGACGGCGGCCGCCCGCGCACCCTGCTCCGGGTCGCCCCGGGCCGGGCCCGGCTGGTGGGCGTCGACGTGGGCGAGACCCAGGTCAGGGTTGCCCTGTTCGACCTGGCACGCGCCGAACTGGCCGCCGTCGACCTGCCGTTGTCCGACCGGGGCCGGGACGTCGGCCGGGTGGCGGAGCTGATCCTCGCCGGGCTCGCCGACGTACTCGACCGCACCGGCACGGCGGCGGAGCAGGTCCTCGGCGTCGGGATCGGCGTGCCCGGCATCGTCGAGCAGGGTGCCCCCGGCACGGACGGGCCGCACGTCGTCGTGCACAGCCAGACCCTGGGGTGGGACGCCGTCCCCCTCGGCCGCCTGCTGCGGGCCGGCACGGACCTGTCGCTGTTCGTCGACAACGGCGCCAAGACGCTCGGGCAGGCCGAGATGTGGTTCGGGGCGGGCCGCGGGGCCCGGCACGCGGTGGTGGCGCTCCTCGGCTCGGGCGTCGGCGCCTGCGTCATCGCCGACGGTGCGCGTTTCCGGGGAGCCACGAGCAGTGCGGGGGAGTGGGGGCACACCAAGGTGCACGTCGGCGGACGCCGCTGCCGCTGCGGTGCCCGTGGCTGCCTGGAGGCCTATGTCGGGGCCGAGGCGCTGGTCGAGCGGTGGGGCGCCGCGGCGTCCTCCCGCGGCGAGAAGTCGGGCCTGGCCGCGCTGCTGGCCGCCGCCGAGGACGGGGACCCGGGGGCGGTGGGGCTGCTCGACGAGGCCGGCGAGTACCTCGGGGCGGGGATCGCCGATCTCGTCAACCTGTTCAATCCGGAGCGGATCGTGATCGGCGGCTGGGCCGGCCTGCTGCTGGGCCCGAGGCTGCTGCCGGGCATCCGTGCCGCCGCCGGTGTCTACGCCCTGCGGTTCCCCTGGGAGCACACGCTGATCGTCCTCGGCACCCTGGGGCCGGAGGCGGTCACCCTGGGGGCCGCCACACTGCCGCTGTCGGACTTCCTGGATTCGGGTGGGCGGACCCGGTTCGGCTCTCATCTGACCGACACCACCGCATAGTTCACGGTGTGAGGAAAGTCGGGTCGGAGGGTTGACAGCATACGGCGGCAGCCCGGAGACTCCCCGGCAGGGATGTCGCCGGGCTGGCCGGCAGACCGGGTGACACCCTGACCTCGCTCTCCGGCACCCCCGATCGCGCGGCTCGGCGAGCCCGGCCACGGGCCGCGGCCGCGCCCCGCCGGAGCCCCCACCCACCTCACCGAGGGGCATGCCCATGAGGCGTTCTTCAGCACGCCGACGTACGGGACCGGCCATGGCACTGGGCCTGTTCGCCTTACTCGCATCGGCCGTCGTGCCATCGGCGCCGGCCACGGCGGCCGGCGCCAGGACCGAAGCGACCGCCGCTGCCGACTGCGGGACCGACAACGCCGCGCGGGGGCGCCCGGCCACCGCCTCCTCCACGGAGAACGCGGGCACACCGGCAGCCGCCGCCGTGGACGGCGACCCCGGCACCCGCTGGTCGTCGGCCTTCAACGACCCCCAGTGGCTCCAGATCGACCTCGGCACCGTCCGCCAGGTGTGCCGCGTCGTCCTCGACTGGGAGGCCGCGTACGGGCGTTCCTACCAGATCCAGGTCTCGGACGACGCCTCGACCTGGCGCACCGCGTACGCCACCGACCACGGGACGGGCGGCACCGAGACCCTCGCGGTCAACGGCAGCGGT
Source organism: Kitasatospora sp. NPDC048722 (assembly GCF_040650235.1). NCBI lineage: Bacteria > Bacillati > Actinomycetota > Actinomycetes > Kitasatosporales > Streptomycetaceae > Kitasatospora > Kitasatospora sp. NPDC048722. The sequence continues at coordinate 8,990 of NZ_JBEZGX010000022.1, read as the reverse complement.
CGCTACGTCCGCATGATCGGGCTCGCCCGCGGCACCGCCTGGGGCTACTCGCTGTGGGAGTTCCAGGTCAACACCTCCGACGCGCCCCCCGTCCAGGGCGGCGGCGACCTCGGGCCCAACGTCCTGGTCTTCGACCCCTCGACGCCCGACATCCAGGCGACGGCGGACCGCGTCTTCAAGCAGCAGGAGTCCAACCAGTTCGGCACCGACCGCTACGCCCTCCTCTTCAAGCCGGGCTCCTACGGCAACCTCAACCTCCAGCTCGGCTTCTACACGTCCGTCGCCGGCCTGGGACTGAAACCCGACGACACCTCGATCAACGGCGACGTCACGGTCGACGCCGGCTGGTTCAACGGCAACGCCACCCAGAACTTCTGGCGCTCCGCCGAGAACCTCGCCCTCACCCCGGCCAACGGCACCGACCGATGGGCGGTGGCGCAGGCCGCGCCGTTCCGCCGGATGCACGTCCGCGGCGGCCTCAACCTCTCCCCGGCCGGGTACGGGTGGGCCAGCGGCGGCTACATCGCGGACAGCAGGATCGACGGCAGCGTCGGGAACTACTCCCAGCAGCAGTGGTACACCCGTGACAGCGCGATCGGCGGCTTCTCGAACGGCGTGTGGAACCAGGTCTTCTCCGGCGTCCAGGGCGCGCCGGCCCAGAGCTTCCCCAACCCGCCCTACACCACGCTGGACACCACTCCCGTCTCCCGCGAGAAGCCCTTCCTCTACCTGGACGGCGCGGACTACAAGGTGTTCGTCCCGGCCCTGCGCACCAACGCCCGCGGGGTCTCCTGGGACGGCGCCCTCCAGGGCGAGTCGCGGCCGCTGAGCCGCTTCTACGTCGTGAAGCCGGGAGCCACCGCCGCGACCGTCGACACGGCCCTGGCCCAGGGTCTCGACCTCCTGTTCACCCCGGGCGTCTACCACCTGGACCGGCCGATCGAGATCACCCGGCCCGACACGGTGGTGCTCGGCCTCGGACTGGCGACCCTCGTGCCCGACGACGGCGTGACGGCCGTCAAGGTGGCGGACGTCGACGGCGTGCGGCTGGCCGGACTCCTGGTCGACGCCGGGCCCGTCAACTCGCGGGTCCTGGTGCAGGTCGGTCCCGACGGCGCGGGCGCCGGCCACGCCGCCGACCCGACCACCCTCCAGGACGTGTTCGTCCGCGTCGGCGGTGCCGGCGCCGGAGCGGCCACGAGCGGCATCGTCGTCAACAGCGCCGACGCGATCGTCGACCACACGTGGATCTGGCGGGCCGACCACGGCACCGGCGTCGGCTGGGACACCAACCCCGCCGACTACGGCCTCGTGGTCCACGGCTCCGACGTGCTCGGCACCGGACTGTTCGTGGAGCACTTCAAGAAGTACGACGTCGAATGGTCCGGCGAACGCGGCCGCACGATCTTCTTCCAGAACGAGAAGGCGTACGACGCGCCCAACCAGGCGGCCGTTCAGAACGGTTCGACCCTGGGCTTCGCCGCCTACAAGGTCGACGACGCGGTCGCCGTCCACGAGGGCTGGGGCCTGGGGAGCTACTGCTACTTCGACGTCGACCCGACCATCCGCATGGACCACGGCTTCGAGGCGCCGACGCGGCCGGACGTCCGCTTCCACGACCTCCTGGTCGTCTCGCTCGGGGGCAAGGGCCAGTTCAACCACGTCGTCGACGACGTCGGCGCCGCGACCTCCGGGACCTCCACCACGCCTTCGACCGTCACGGCCTACCCGTAGGACGCGCCTGCCGCCCGGCCCGGCCCCGGCCCTGGCCACCCCCTGGCGCGTCGGCGTTCTGGGGCTGCCGCCACGTCCGTGGCCGCGCCGCAGGCGGCCGGCTCAGCCGGCGTGCCGGTCGTCCTGCGCCTCGTGCAGCGCGGGCGCGTAGGAGATCCCGACGATCAGGCCGTCCGGCGTGAGGAGTCTGGCCACCGTCTGGCCCCACGGCTCCGTGCGGGCCTCGTGGAGGAGCTCGAAGCCCGCATGCCGGAGTTCGGCGCCGGCTGCTGCGACGGCTGCCGCGTCGGCCACCTCGAACTCGATCGACGCCTGCGGGACGACCCGGTCGGCGGGCCACCGCGGCGTCCCGAAGCACGCCTCGGCGGCCTCCGAGAGCGGCCACAGGCCGAAGTGCTTGCTGCCGGCGATGTTTCCGCTGGAGTAGTAGCCGTCGCCCTCTCCCTCCAGGGGAAGGCCGAGCGCCTCGATGAACAGCTTGCGGCTCTGCGGCGGGTCGGCGACGACCGCGGCCACGCTGGTGATGAAGAGGACGTCCATGGCGGGGGCACTCCCTTCGGGGCGGGTGCCGGTCAAGCTATCCGGCCGCTCGCCGACGGCCGGGCACCCGCGCCTGCGCCGGCGGCGACTCACCCGATCGGACGGGCGCCGGTTCCGCGCCGGGGGTGCGCCGCTGGCGTGCGGATATGCACTGTCCCCACCGCTAATGCACCGATAAGATGACCGTAGGTGTGCCGGGAAGCCTGGTCGGCTCGGGGGACTACTGCGGCATTCGGGCGGCGGTGACCCCGTTCGTCGTGGTGGGGTTGTTTCCGTCGATGCACGTAGTCGGGATCGTTCTCGTCCTGGTGGTTCTGGGCACGGCCGTGGCCACCTTCGCCGGGCGCCTGCGGGTGCCCGCACCGTCGCTGCTCGTCCTGGCCGGTGTCGGGGTGGCCCTGGTGCCCGGCGTTCCCGCGCTGCACGTTCCGCCGCAGATCATCGGCATGGTGGTCCTGCCGCCACTGCTGTACGCCTCCGCGGAGGAACTGTCCCTGCGGGACCTGCGCACGGTGTGGCGCCCGGTCACGATCCTCTCCTTCGGCCTGGTCTTCGCCTCCGCCGCCGCCGTGGGCTTCGCGGCCGTCGCCGTCGCGGGCCTGCCGCCCGCGATGGCGTTCGTGCTGGGCGCCGTGCTGTCCAGCACCGACCCGGTGGCGGTCACCGCGCTCGGGCGCCGGCTGGCGCTGCCGGGACGGGTCCAGGTGCTGGTGCAGGCGGAGAGCCTGTTCAACGACGCCACGTCGCTGGTGCTGTTCAAGGTGGCCGTCGGCATCGCGGTGGCCGTCGGCGCGGCGGTGAGCGTGCCGGCGGCGGGCGGGGAGTTCCTGCTGCTCGGGGGTGGCGGGAGCCTCGTCGGGGCCACCGTCGCGGGTCTGGTGTGGCTCGTGCGGCGCCGCACCGTCGACCCGGTGCTGGAGACCGTCATCGTGCTGGTCACCCCGTACGCCGCCTACGTCCTGGCCGAGTCCGTGCACACCTCCGGCGTCACCTCGGTCGTCGTCGCCGGCGTGCTGCTCGGCCGCTCGGGCCACCGGCTCACCGACGCCCACATCCGCCTCCAGCTGAACGCCGTGTACGCGGTGGTGGTGTTCCTGCTGGAGAGCGTCGTCTTCAGCATCGTCGGCCTCGAACTGCCCACCCTGGTGCGCGACCTGCCCGCGGGCACCGGCCCGTGGCCGCTCCAGGCGCTCGCCCTGGCCGCCGTGCTGATCGCGGTGCGCGTGCTCTCCACACTGCCGCTGACCCGGGCGGTCAAGCCGCGTGAGGGCAGCGGCCGGCTGTCCTGGCGGGTGGCCGGGGTGGTCACCTGGGCCGGAACCCGCGGGGTCATGCCGCTGGCCGCCGCCCTCTCCATCCCGCTCGTCACCGACGACGGCACGAAGCTCGCCGGACGCCCGCTGGTCCTCGTCCTCACCACCTCCGTCGTCGTCTTCACCCTGGTCGTCCAAGGCCTCACCCTCGCCGCCGTGGTCAACCGCTCGGGCCTCGCCCTCGAACCCGAACACACCGCCCGCGAGGAGGACGACGCCCGCGACGTCCTCAACCGCACCGCCCTCGACCACGTCGAGAACCTCGCGGAGCTGGAGGCCATGTCCGACACCGCCGTCGACCGCGTCCGCCGTGCCCTGACCGCCCGCCTGGACCGCACCCCCGAGACCCCCGACGGCACCACCGCCGACGCCTCCTACCGCCAGCTGCGCCGCGAGGTCATCGCCGTCCAGAGCACCGAACTGCGCCGCCTCTACGACGAACACCGCATCAGCGACACCACCCGCCGACGCCTCCAGCACGACCTCGACCGCGAGGAGGCCGCCCTCGGCACGCCGTGACGCCACGGCACCAGGGCCGATCGGACGACGGTCCCCGCACCACCGTCCGGCCGTGCCCGGCCTGTCGCTCCGGGCGCTCGTGGGCAGACGGCTCAGGCCGGGGAAGCCCGGCCGGGGCCGAGCGGACGGCTCAGGGCACGGGTGCGGGCTCGGGAGCCACGAGGGCGTCGGCGGTGGTCCTGCGGGTGAGACGGCGGACCTGGGGTTCGAGGAGGACCGCCGCGCTGAGGAGGGTGGAGACGACGGCGCACGCCCACAGCGCGCCGGAGAGGCCGAGCGCGTTCGAGACCGGGCCGGCCAGGGCGATGCCGAGCGGGGCGAGGGAGAGCGAGCCGAGGTGGTCGTAGGCGCAGACGCGGGAGAACATCTCGGCCGGGATCTCCTGCTGGAGCGCGACCATCCAGTTCACGCCGAAGACGGTGACGCCGACGCCGGAGAGGAACATCGCCGCGATCAGCACCGGCAGCGGTGCCGCGAGCGCCAGGGCGAGCGCGGGGACACCGAACAGGAACACGCCCCAGTTGCCGACCAGCAGGATGCGGCGCGGCTGCCAGCGCACCATCAGCAGGCCGGTGACGACCAGTCCGACCCCGTAGGCGGCCATCGCCAGCCCCCAGTCCGCGGCTCCGCCGAGCCGCTCCTGCGCGACGACCGGACCGTACACGGACTCGACCGCTCCGATGCAGGCCACCAGGACGGAGAACTGGAGGACGACCACCCAGAGCCACCGACGGGAGGCGAACTCCCGCCATCCGTCCCGCAGTTCGCTCAGCATGGTGGTGCCGGAGGCGGTGGGCGCGGCCTCGGCCTCCAGGAAGAAGCGCAGGGCGGCGGCGATCAGGAAGCAGACGGCGTCGAGGCCGAGCACCCAGCCGGGTCCGACGGCGGCGGTGAGTGCGCCGCCGAGGGCGGCCCCGCCGATCTGGCTGGCGTTCTGACCCATCCGGAAGACCGAGAACGCCCGGGCGGCGTGGTCCGGCGGGACGCTCTGGAGGATCATGCCCTCGGCCGCGGGGGCGTAGAGCGCGAAGCCGGCGCCACCGGCGGCGGAGAGGACGAGCAGCTGCCAGAGCTGGGTGTGGCCGTTCAGCACGAGCGCCGCCAGGACGGCCTGGGAGAGACCGCTGAACAGGTTGGCCGCGACCATGACGTGGTGGCGCGGCAGCCGGTCGGCGAGGGCGCCGCCGATCACCAGCAGCAGGACGGTCGGCAGCAGGCGGGCGGCCGTGACGTACCCGACCTCGGTGCCGGACCCGCCGTCGCCGAGCACGGCGAAGGCGGTGGCGATCGGCGCACCGGCGTTGCCGAGGCCGCTGACCACGGTGGCGGCCGTCTGGATCCGGAAGTTGCGGCCCGCCCAGGCGAAGCGACGGGCCGGCGGGGGCTGGGGTGGGGATTGGGGTGGCGGTTGGCTCGGCACCCCGTGACTATGGCCGATGGTTCGTACGGGCGTCCATCGGGTTTAGCTTCAACGCCGTCCTCCGTCCTCCCGCACCGCTGTCGGAGCACCGGGCCGGAGCCCGTGCACATCCTCGTGGTCGTCCGCGACGACCCGGTTAGCCCCTCGGGCCGGGTTCCGAGCCTGCCCTGACGTCCACCCGGCCGTTTCGGACGGCTTGGTAGAGTGCCGCAGCCCGAAAGGTCGGGCACTGACGGCCGACGGCTCGGTGCGGCCGGAGTGGCGAGGGGGACGATGTGAGGGACCTGGCGGCGGACGACCAGACCGTGCTGCTCGATGAACTTGTGGCCGGACTGCTCGACCCCGACGGCGATCTCGACGAGCTGGGCGCCATCGGGACCCACCTCACCGGCACGCTCAGGACCGAACTCGTCCCGCGCCTGGAGGCGCACCTGGAAACGGCCGTCGCCGCCCGGAACCGGTACGCCCGCTCCGTCCTCGCCGGCCTCCTCGCCGAGACGGCCGGCCGCTCGTCCCTGCCCGTGCTCCTGCGGGCCTGGTCCCGCGACCTGGGGGACGACCAGGACGGTCTGACGACGATGATCACCGTCCTCGCCCAGGACGACCCGGCCGCCGCGCGCCGCACCCTCCTGCCCTGGACGGAGAGCCCCGACGCCGACCTGCGCCGGGCGGCGCTCTGGCTGCTCGGTTTCGTCCCCGGCCCGGCCGACGTCGCCGTCCTGGCCCGCGCGGCGCACGACCCGGACGAGCGGATCCGCAGCGTGGTCGCCGGCACCCTCGGCAGTCACGGCACGGACCCGGCGGCGGTCGACCTGATGGTGGCCCTCCTGGCGGATCCCGCCGAGCAGGTGCGCATCTCGGCGCTCAGCGCGCTCGGGTACCGCCGTCAGCCGCGCACCCTGCCGGACATCTGCCGCCTCGTCAACGACGACAGCCCGCGCGTGCGGGCCTGGGTGGCCATCGCCCTGCGGCGCTTTCCCGCGACGGAGATCGGCGACGAGCCGGTGGCCGACGTCCTGGCCAGGCTGGAGAGGGACGCGGAGCCGCACGTCCGTGATCAGGCGACGGCCGCGCGGCAGGGGGCGGCACGCCGGGGCCGGTGAACTGCCGTGCCCGGCTCCGCCGTCCCCCGGCCTCGTCGAGAGGCGTTGGAGGAGATGATCATCCGTCCAGGGTGGCGTTCGGGGCCGGCTCGCCCGGCCGCGTGCGGTGCGCACCTCTGGTGGCCGGGGAGCGGCGGGTGCTAGACAGTCAGCATGCTGTTTCTGGGGGTCGCACTGTTCGTTCTCGTGATGACGGTGCGGATGGTGAAGTACGTGCTCGACCTGAACGCCGACTTCCGGCGGGTGCGCAGGGAGGGTGTCCGCCTGCAGGCCGAGGTCGTGGACTACGACAAGCGGACGGGTGACCGGGCCGACGAGTTCCACCTGCGGCCCATCGTCCGGTACCACCTGGGTGACCGTGCCTACCAGGGCACGGTGAGCAACGCCTCCGGCAGCAATCCGCCGCCGCTGGGGTCGTTCACGACGGTCGTGGTCTCGCCCAAGACGCCCTACGTCCCGTACGACCCGTACCTGGGCATCGGCGGCGCGGTCGTGTTCGCCTTCGCGGCCCTGGCGGCGGCGGTGGGGATGCTGTCCTGGGCGGTCGCGCGCCTCTGACCGCCGGGGCCGCCGGTCCTGCGCGCGGTGTGCGCGGGGCGCGGTGGTGGTTCGGTGCGCCCGGGCGGTGCTTCGTCAGGCCGGTGACCTGCGGGGCTCTGGACCGTACGCTCGCGGTGTGTCCGGGGCGAGGCGGGAAGGGGGCCGGTTGATGGACGCACCTTTCGTTGTCGGAGGGCCCTCGGCGTGGCAGGGGGCGGCTCTGGAGGAACGCGACTGGGTGGTTCCGGTGGACCGGGTCGCGGAGCGACTGTGCCACGGGCCCGGGTTCGCAGTCGTGCGCGGGCTCGACCTGGACGGGCTGACCGACGGCGAGTGCGTCGAGGTGTGTCGCCGGGCTCTGGCACGGGTGGGGCCGTGCGGCCCGTGGACCAGGCCCTTCCCGGGCACAACCTGCTGACGGCGGGCGCGCAGCGGGACGATGCGGAGCTCGGCCGTTACCGCCCCGCCCGTTCGGGCCGCCGCCGGTTCCCGTCGGGCCCAAGTCCTACGCCGGGGAACATCCCGGGTTCACCTGACCTCGGCGGTCCACCGGAGCGGCTCGCCGGGGGGAGACGTTCGCCGGCGCCGCTGGCGCGGTCGAGAGCCGTCCGGATGTGGTCGAACGCGGCGTCCCGCGGAAAGTCGGGCCCATCGACCGCCGCCGTAGGGCCCATGGGCCCTCCCGCCCCGGCCCCGGCCGCCGGATGATCGGTAGCACTGGAGCCCTTGCCGCGAGGGAGTGAGCCACCATGATCACCGAAAGCGCCGCCCTCACCGCGGCCGATCTGCATCTGCTCGCCGAGGCGGGCGGCCGGGCGCCCTCGCTGCACAACAGCCAGCCGTGGCGCTTCCGCCCGACCCCCGACCGCAGCGGCCTGGAGGTCCACGCGGACCCCGCCCGTGCCGTCCCGGCCGTCGATCCCGACGGGCGGGCCATGCACATCTCGATCGGCGCCGCGCTGTTCAACCTGCGCGTGGCCGCAGCCCACCTCGGCCGCGACGCCGCCGTCCGGCTGCTGCCCGCCGGGGAGGGCGCGCAGCCGCGGGCCGTGGTCGACCTCTCCGCGCCCGTCCGTGAGAAGCGCCCGTTCGGAGACCTCTACCCGGCCGTCGCCGCCCGCCGCTCCAGCCGCCAGCCGTTCGCCAACCGCGACGTCCCCGAGGCCTTCGTCGCCGAGTTCATCACGGCGGCCCAGGCGGAGGGCGTCACGTTCACGATGCTGGAGGAACACGGCGTCCGCCGCGTGCTCGCGCTCACCTCCGAGGCCGAGGACCGCATCGCCGCCGACGCCGCCCGCGAGGCCGAGACCCGCTCCTGGCTGCGCCTGGAACCCTCCGTCGACGGCATCCCGCTCGCCGCCCTCGGATCGCACGACCGCGACGCCCGCGTCCCCATGCGCGGCTTCACCGGGCACCCGCCGCACCCCTCCACCCCGGCCGAACGGTTCGAGGCCCTGCCCCAACTCGCCACCCTCGCAACCCACTTCGACGGCCAGGCCGACTGGCTGCGCACCGGCCAGGCGCTGGAGCGCGTCTGGCTGCTGGCCACCGCGCACGGCCTGCGCGCCTCCGTCCTGCACCAGGCCGTCGAGATCCCCGACACCCGCTGGCGCCTGCGCGACCCCGCCGAGGGCCCGGGTCACGTGCAACTGGTTCTGCGCGTCGGCTACGGCCCGCCCGGAGCGGCCACACCGCGCCGGCCCGTCGAGGACGTCCTGGACCTGCGCGAGGGGTGAGGAGTTCCTCCCCCCCGGGGGGGGGGGGGCCGGGGGGGCCGCCCCCCCCCCCCCCCCCCCCCCCCGGCCCCCCCCCCCCCCCCCC
>NZ_JBEZGX010000021.1:0-132125 GCF_040650235.1 Kitasatospora sp. NPDC048722 | reverse complement strand
TCCCGGACGAGGCCGACAGATCCGGTTGAGGACCCGAGGTCAGTCAGAGGTTGAGTCAGACCTGCCCGGGAACCGCTCATGAACATCCTCACTGTCAGACGTTGACGCCGTAGTCGCTCGCGATGCCGCGCAGGCCGGAGGCGTAGCCCTGGCCGATCGCGCGGAACTTCCACTCGCCGCCGTTGCGGTACAGCTCGCCGAAGACCATCGCGGTCTCGGTGGAGGCGTCCTCGCTCAGGTCGTAGCGCGCGATCTCCTGCCCGTTGGCCTGGTTGACGACGCGGATGAACGCGTTGCGGACCTGGCCGAAGTTCTGCATGCGGGCGTCGGCGTCGTAGATCGACACCGGGAAGACCACCTTCGCCACGTCGGCGGGCACCCGGGCCAGGTCGACCTTGATCTGCTCGTCGTCGCCGTCGCCGCCACCGGTCAGGTTGTCGCCGCTGTGCTCGACCGAACCCTCGGGGCTGCGCAGGTTGTTGAAGAACACGAAGTGCTGGTCCGACACGACCTTGCCGAGGGCGTTGCAGAGCAGCGCGCTGGCGTCCAGGTCGTAGTCCGCACCGGTGGTGGTCCGGACGTCCCAGCCGAGCCCGACGATCACGGCGCTCAGACCGGGCGCCTCCTTGCTCAGCGAGACGTTGCCGCCCTTGGCCAGCGAAACTCCCACGATTCCCTCCTCGGATCTCTCCCTGCGGAGGAATCTACAACACTGTAGAGATCACGAGAATCCACCTGCGGTCGCTGCCGACCCCCGGCTTTTCTCAGGGGTGCGCACAGGAACCGGCCGCGGCCCGCACGGCTCCGCGACCACGGCACTTCCCGCGGACGGGCCACGTTTCCGCGCGGACGGGCCCGGCCGGGGCGGCCGACCTACACTGGCCGTGCGGACGGGGCGCCCCGCTCCGCGACCGCGCGGGAGGTTCCCATGCGCCGGCGGCACAGCTTCCACCTCGACCGGGCCGGCCACTCGGTCACCGTCAACGTCCGCTCCGGCCGGATCACCGAGACCGAACTGCTGGTGGACGGCAAGGAGTGCGCGTTCCACCGCGAGCGCGGGCACGGCTCCTACCCGCTGACGCTGGCCGGACAGCTCGCCGAGGAACCGCCGGTGCCGCTCGCCGTGCGGCTGGACCGCACGGGCGTCGCCGAGCACCCGCTCACGTGCGTGCTGGAGCTGGCCGGGGCGGCGCAGTCGATGCCGGAGCGGGTCGGACGCTGAGGCGCGCCCTGCTTGCCCGAGATACTACGGAACCGTAATATCCGAAAACGTGACGTCCGATTCCGCACCCCCCGGGGCCGCCGCGCCCGGCACCCTCGGCGCTCCCGACACCCACGGCACCCACGGCGCCTCCGCGCTGCTCGCGCTCCAACGGGCCACCCACGCCACCCTCCAGCTGCTGGCCGCCGAACTGGCCGGCCTCGGCCTCACCGCCTCCGAGGTCAACGCGCTCGCCAACCTCTCCGACGGGCGGGCCCGGACGGCCTCCGAGCTGGGCGCGGCCGCCGGCACCCGGCCGACCACCCTGACCGGGGTGCTCGACCGCCTGGAGCAGCGCGGCCACATCACCCGCGGCACCCACGCCGGCGACCGCCGCTCGGTCCTGGTCGAGCTCACCGCCTCCGGCCGGCAGGCCGCCGACACCGTCCGGCGGACCGTGGCCGACCTGGAGCACCGCGCGCTCCGCGACCTCACCCCCGCCCAGGTGGACGGCTTCCACGCCGTACTCCTGGCCCTGACGGAGGCTTCCGCATGACCGGGCCCGACGCCCCCCGCACTCCCGCCGCACCGGCGTCCGCGCAGGCGCCGACGCCCGGACCCGCCGCCGCACCGGCCGGGTTCACCGCCCTGATGGAGGAGGTGACGGCCGGCGCCGAGCACTTCGACCACCGCCGGCACGTCCACCTCGCCTGGCTCGCCGTCCGGCGGCACGGCCGCGCCGCCGCGCTCACCCTGGTCGCCGACGGCATCAGGGCCACCGCCACCCGGGCCGGAGCGCCGCAGAGGTTCCACGTGACGATGACCCGGGCCTGGGTCGAGCTGGTCGCTCGACACGCCTCCGACGACGAGGACTTCACGGCCTTCGCCGACCGCCACCCCGACCTGCTCGACAAGGGGCTGCTCGCCCGCCACTACCGGCCCGGGACGCTCGCCGACGAGCGCGCGCGGACCGGCTGGGTCGAGCCCGACCTCAAGCCCTTCGACGATCAGCCCTCCTGACACTCCGCCAGGATCTCCCCGACGGCCTTCGCCGCCCGCTCCGCGTCCTGCGCCACCAGGCCGATCCTGGTCCGGCGGTGGAGCACGTCCGCCAGGTCCAGCGCGCCCTCGTGGGTCACGGCGTAGGCGATCTCCGCGCGCGTCACGTCGATCCCCTCGGCGACCGGCGTGAGCTCGCCGGCCTCCAGCACCTCCGCCGCCGCGCCGCCGTGGCGGGCGACCAGCGAGGCCGGCACGCCGTGCTCCGGGAGCGGGCGGCTGTCGCGGTGCCCGGGGGCGCCGACCAGCGGCAGCCGGGCCGTCCAGCACGCCCGCGCCGGGAGGCCGCGCAGCCGGACGGCGGCGTCCACCGCGTCCTCGGCCATCCGCCGGTAGGTGGTGAGCTTGCCGCCGACCACCGTGACCGTCCCGGACGGGGACTCCAGCACCGCGTGCTCGCGGGAGATGTCGGCCGTGTGTCCGCCCCCGGTGTCGATCAGCGGGCGCAGCCCGGCGTAGGCGCCGCGGACGTCCGCCCTGGTCAGCGCGGTGCTCAGGGCCGCGTTGACGGTGTCGAGGAGGAAGCCGATCTCGGCGTCCGTCGGCACCGGCTCGTCCGGGATCGGGCCCGGCGCGTCCTCGTCGGTGAGGCCGATCGCGACCCGCCCGAGCTGCTGCGGCAGCGCGAAGACGAAGCGGCTGGTCGAGCCGGGCACCGGCACCGTGAGCGCGGCGCGCGGGTGGCCGAGCGCCGCGGCGTCGACCAGGACGTGGGTGCCGCGGCTGGGCCGCAGCCGGATCGACGGGTCCACCTCGCCCGCCCACACGCCGGTGGCGTTGATCACGGCACCGGCACTGATCGTCAGCTCGTGGCCGCCCACCGTGTCGACCAGCCGGGCCGAGCCGCCGGTGACGTCCTCGGCGCGGACCCGGGTCAGCACCGTCGCGCCGTACTGCGCGGCCGTCCTGGCCAGCGCCAGCACCAGTCGCGCGTCGTCGACGAGTTGGCCGTCGTGCGCGACGAGTGCGCCGCGCAGCCCGGCCGTCCGGACGCCCGGCACCAGGCGGCGGGTCCGCTCGGCGTCGATCCGGCGCATCCGGGGCAGCAGCGCGCCCGGCGTGCCGGCGCTCAGCCGCAGCGCGTCGCCGGCGTGGAAGCCGGCACGGATCAGCGCGCCCTGTCCGGGGCGCAGGAGGTCCGGGAGCAGCGGGACGAGCTGGGGCAGCGCCCGGACGAGGTGCGGCGCGGTGCGGGTCATCAGCACCCCTCGCTCGACGGCGCTCTCGCGGGCCACGCCGATCCGTCCGGAGGCGAGGTAGCGCAGGCCGCCGTGCACCAGTTTGGAGCTCCAGCGGCTGGTGCCGAACGCGAGGTCGCGGGACTCGACGAGGACCGTGCGCAGGCCGCGCGAGGCGGCGTCCAGGGCCACGCCGGCGCCGGTGACGCCGCCGCCGATCACCAGCAGGTCGACCTGCGGCCGGTCGGCGAGCGCGTCCAGCTCCACCGCCCGCCTGATGCCGTTGAGCCGGCTCGACCCCGCGAAGGGGCCCGCGGCCGGCGGGGAGGGAGTGGAGGGAGGCGTCATGGCGCGAGGTATCCGTTCAACGCTCGGGCCAGTTCGCGCCGCCAGGCCGCCTCGGGCAGCAGGGAGGCGACCATGCGGTGCGACTGGACGGTGGACTGGGCGATCAGGAGCACCATGGCCGCCAGTTCGAGCGGCTCGCCGGCCCGGATCGAGCCGTGCGCCTGGCCCTGCTCGATGCCGGTGCGCAGCGCCTCCAGGAGGCCGCGCTGGCTGGTGCCGAGCCGTTCGACGACGTACTCCAGGAGCAGGTCGGAGTCGTCGGAGTGCAGCAGGGCCCCGAGCACCGGGTGGTCGCGCAGCCGGACGGCGACCTCGACGACGCGGTCGACGAAGGTCTCGCGGTCGTGCACGTCCAGCACGTCGCCCTCCTGGGTGGCCACCAGGATCTCCCGGGTGAGCAGCGCGCCGATCACCGCCTTCACGTCCGGCCAGCGCCGGTAGACGGTCGGCCGGCTGACCCCGGCGCGGCGCGCGATCTCGGCCAGCTGGGTGCGGCGCACGCCGAGGTGGACGATCAGCTCGGCGGCGGCGTCGAGGATCGCGTCGTCGGTGCTGCGCGGCCGGTCCGTGCCGCGCGGCCCGGGGGCGTCGGCGCCTGGACCATCGACCTCTGGGGTGACGTTACTACTTGACATGATGTGTGAAACTGTAACGCATGGCACCTGAGACGCAAGCGGGCCCGGCCGACGCCGCGCTGCCGCTCCCCCCGATGAAGTGGGACGCCTGGGGCGACCCGGCCCTCGCCAAGGAGCTGTCCGCGGACATCAAGGGACTGCTCGCGGCCGCCCTCGGCGTCACCGGCGACGCCGAGCCCGGCCCCACCGCCGACGAGGTCCGCCTGCGCCCCTCCCGGCTCACCGACGCCGACCTCAAGGCGCTCTCCGCCGCCGTCGGCGAGGCGCACGTGAGCGCCGCCGACGCCGACCGCCTCCCCCGCGCCGGCGGCAAGTCCACCCCCGACCTGCTGCGCCGCCGCAGCCGCGAGCCGCAGGACGCGCCCGACGCCGTCGTGCTGCCCGGCAGCGAGGACGAGATCGCCGCCCTGCTCGCGCTGTGCGCCGAACGCCGCATCGCCGTCGTGCCGTTCGGCGGCGGCACCAGCGTGGTCGGCGGCCTCGACCCCGAGCGCGGCGAGCTGCGCGCCGTCGTCTCGCTCGACCTGCGCCGCTTCGACCAGCTGCTCGACCTCGACGAGACCTCGGGCGAGGCCCTCCTCGGCGCCGGCCTCACCGGCCCGGCCGCGGAGGCGCTGCTCGCCGAGCGCGGCCACGAACTCGGCCACTACCCGCAGAGCTTCCGCTTCGCGACCATCGGCGGCTTCGCGGCCACCCGCTCCTCCGGCCAGGACTCGGCCGGCCACGGGCGCTTCGACGACATGGTGCGCGGGCTGCGCGTCGTGACCCCGGTCGGCGTGCTGGACCTCGGCCGCGCCCCGGCCTCCGCCGCCGGCCCCGACCTGCGCGAGCTCTTCCTCGGCTCGGAGGGCGCCCTCGGCATCATCACCGCCGTCCGGGTCCGCGTGCATCCGCTGCCCGCCGTCAAGGCCTACGAGGCCTGGAGCTTCCCCGACTTCGCGACCGGCAGCGCCGCCCTGCGCGCCGTCGAGCAGCAGGGCACCGGACCGACCGTCATCCGGCTCTCCGACGAGGCCGAGACCATGGTCAACCTGGCCATGACCGAGCAGATCGGCGGCTCGCCCGCGGTCAGCGGCTGCCTCGCCGTCACCGTCTTCGAGGGCACCGCGGAGCAGGTCGCCGCCCGGCACCGGCTCACCCGCGAGGTGCTCCTCGCGACCGGCGGCACCTCGCTCGGCGAGGCCCCCGCCCGTGCCTGGGAGCACGGCCGCTTCAACGCCCCCTACCTCCGGGACTCCCTGCTCAGCGCCGGCGCGCTCTGCGAGACCCTGGAGACGGCGACGAACTGGAGCCGCCTGCCACAGCTGCGGTCCGCCGTCACCGAGGCGCTCACCACCGCTCTGCCCGGCGCGCTCGTGCTCTGCCACATCTCGCACGTCTACCCGACCGGCGCCTCGCTGTACTTCACCGTCGTCGCCGCCCTCGGCGAGGACCCCCTCACCCGGTGGGGCACCGCCAAGCACGCGGCCTGCGAGGCGATCGTCGCAGCGGGCGGCACCATCACCCACCACCACGCCGTCGGCGCCGACCACCGGCCCTGGATGACCGACGAGATCGGCGAGTTGGGCGTGCGGATCCTGCGCGCGGTCAAGGCCGAGCTCGACCCGGCGGGCATCCTCAACCCGGGCAAGCTGATCCCGTGACGACGCGCGCGCCGAGAACCGTCGCGCTGCTGGCCAACCCGGCGGCGGGCGCGGGACACGCCGCGCCCGCCGCCGAGCGGGCCGTCGCCCGCCTGCGGGCGCTCGGCGTCGAGGTCGAGCGTCATACCGGGCGCGACGCCGCGGACGCCGTCCGCCTCGCCCGCGAGGCCGTCGCGGGCGGGGCGGACGCGCTCGTCGTGGTCGGTGGGGACGGCATGGTCAACCTCGCGCTCCAGGCCGTCGCCGGCACCGCCGTCCCGCTCGGGGTCGTCCCCGCGGGCACCGGCAACGACCACGCCCGCGAGTACGGCCTGCCGCGCGACGCCCCCGAGGCCGCCGCCGACGTCATCGCCGCCGGGCGGACCCGCACCGTCGACCTCGGCCGGATCACCGGCCCGGACGGGACGGCCCGCTGGTTCGGCTCCGTCCTCGCCACCGGCTTCGACTCCCTGGTCAGCGACCGCACCAACCGCCTGCGCTGGCCGCGCGGCCGGATGCGCTACAACCTCGCCATCCTCGCCGAGTTCGCCAACCTGCGCCCGCTGCCCTTCCGCATCACCCTCGCCGACGGCACCGTCATCGAGCGCGACCTCACCCTGGCCGCCGTCGGCAACACCCGCAGCTACGGCGGTGGCATGCTCATCTGTCCCGCCGCGCTCCCCGACGACGGCCTGCTCGACGTCACCCTGGTCGCCGCGATGCCCCGGCTGCGGATCGCGCGCTTCTTCCCGACGGTCTTCAAGGGCACCCACGTGCACCACCCCGAGGTGGAGACCCACCGCACCCCGTCCCTGCGGATCGAGTCCCCCGGCATCACGTCCTACGCCGACGGCGAGTTCGTCGCCCCGCTGCCGGTCGACGTCACCGCCGTCCCCAACGCCCTGCGCCTGCTGGTTCCGTAGCGCACCGTTCGTTGCCCACCCCACCACCCGGTCCCGCCCTCGCGGCCGCCCGGCGGTCCATCACCCGCTCGACCACCGCGCCACCGGCCGGCCGCGCCACCGTCGCCACGACGTACCGCCCGTCGGCCGGGGCCTCGGCAGCGTCGCCCACCGGTCAGCCCACCAGTCGCTTGCGCCAGGTCAGCGGGCGTATCTCGATCGCGTGGGCGGCGTCGCCGTTCCACACGGCCGGGAGGCCGGCGTCCGCGAGGGCGGCCACCACCTCGTGGCCGACGGCGGTGGTGGTGAGCGGGGAGCCGTCGAAGCCGCCGTAGAGGAGCGAGAGGCCGTGGCCGCGGACGGCCGACTCCGTGCACTGGGTGTGGAAGTAGACGTAGCCGCGGGCGTCGGGCGCGCCCTCGGCGCCGATCTCGGCCTCGCCGCAGGTGCGGCAGCAGGTGAAGTGCTCGCGGGCCGTGATGCCCTCGGCGTCCAGGGCCGCGAAGGCGCGGGCGAGGCGTTCCGGGTCCGTCTCGCCGACCCAGCCGGTCTGCTCGCCGACGCGCTCCAGCCACAGCCGGTCGGCGAGCTGCTCGGCCTGCTCCCGGGAGACCGGACGGCTCTCCGGGGAGACCAGGTACTCCTCGGCCTCCTCGGCCAGCGCGGCACGGGTGGTGTAGCCGCAGGCCAGGGTCAGGCGCAGCCGCTCCTCCAGGTCGCGGCGCTCGCCGGCCGGCAGGTCGAGCGGGGCCACGGGCTCGGGCGCCGGGCCCGTGTCGAGCGGCTTCCAGTCCAGCCCGTCACCCCAGCCGGGCTCGCGGCGCGCCCAGCCGAGCATGGCGGCGACCACCGGCTCCGGCCGGTCGAGCGTGACCTCGTAGTGCCGGTCGGCGGAGCCGTCCCGGTGCTCCAAGGAGTAGTCGCCGCCCTCGGCGTGCCAGACCTGGATGTAGACGTCGGGCAGGTCGGGCACCCGCTGGACGACGACGAAGTTGTCCCCGTCCGCGCCCAGCCGCCCGACCAGCGCGCCGAGGGCGTCCGCACCCGCCCCGACGTGCCGTGTCCCGTCGTTCTCCTGCACCGTGATCGCCAGCATGGGGCCACCCTGGCACACACCACCGACAACGCCGCTGACGACCGGTCACGGCAGGTCGGTCCCCGGTGGTCGGGCCCGCCGCTCCGTCACCCCCCGTTCTCGCGACGCCGTGCCCCTGAGGGGAGTCCGCCGCCGGCCCGAATCCCGTCCTCGGCCCGGACAGCGACGGGCCCCTTCCCCCGTTCCCGCCGGCGACTCAGAAGGCCGCCCGGGAGGCCCGTGCGGACTCTCACACGCCCCGGGTCGCCTTGATCCGCCCCTCCCCGATCGCGGCCACCAGTTCCGCGTGGTCGAGCTTCGTGCGGTCCGCGTACAACACCGCGAAGTCGGCGATCGCCTCCGCGAAGGTGTCGGCCGCGCCGAGGTAGCCCGCGATGGCGAGCCGGTCGCCGGTGCGGGCGTGGGCGCGGGCGAGGGTGCGGCCGCACAGGTCGGCGTAGGCGCGCAGGTCGGCCGGGGCCATGTCCCCGACGTCCGCCGTGCCCTTCATGTCGCGCAGCTGGCGGGCGTAGAAGTGCCGACCGGCCGGGCCCGTGGTCCAGCCGAGGAAGATGTCGCTCGCCGCCTGCATGAGGTGCTGGCCGGTGACCACGCGCCGGCCGCCGTGGTGCGCGGCCACCTCGGCGTCCAACCGGGTCGCCGGCAGGTGGTCCTCCAGCACCGAGCGCCCGGCCTCCTTGAGCTGGAGGAACAGCGGGTCGCGCCCGTCCCGGCCCTCCAGCAGGACGACGTAGCAGCGGGTGCCGACGCTGCCCACGCCGACCACCTTCACCGCCGCGTCGACGAAGCGGAAGCGGTCGAGCAGGACCCGGCGGTCCTCGGCGAGGGTGGCCCGGTAGTCGCTGAACACCTTGCCGACGGAGCGCAGTTCGGTCTTCGACACCGGCTCGATCAGCGGCGGCGCGCTGACGATGCGCCGCCGTCCGTCCCGCTCCTCGGTGAGCTTGCCGAAGGCCTGGAGGCTGGTGCGGCGCCGGGCGGCGGCGAGGTCCGCCTCGACCCGGCGTCGCCGCTTGCCCCGGCGCACCAGCGGCAGCAGGTCGGCGCTGTCGATCCGGCTGTACCAGACGTCGAGCTCGCGCAGCCCGGCCAGCCGGCGCAGCGCTGCGGCGTAGCCCAGGGCGGCGCTCAGCGCGGCGCGGCGCACGCGCTCCTCGCCGTGCCCGTTGTCGCGGGCGGCGACGGCGACGCTGGCGGCGAGGCGCTTGACGTCCCACTCGAAGGGGCCCGGGTACGTCTCGTCGAAGTCGTTGACGTCGAAGAGCAGAGCACGCTCCGGCGAGGCGTACAGGCCGAAGTTCACCAGGTGGGCGTCGCCGCAGAGCTGGACGGTCAGTCCGGTGTCGGGCCCGGCCGCGAGGTCGGCGGCCATCACGGCGGCGGCGCCGCGCAGGAACGTGAAGGGGGTATCGGCCATCCGGCCGTAGCGGATCGGCAGCAGCCGCGCGACCCTGTCCTCGCCCTGCCGCTCCAGCACCGCGACCGGGTCGGGCCGGTCGGCGGCGGGGATCCAGCGGCCGTGGGCGGAGCGGGAGACCCGTTCGCGGGCGGCCCGGCCCTGGCGGCGGCGTTCGGCGGGCGTGGTCATGCGCGGCTCCTCAATCGGCCTCGGCGGGTGCCCCTCCGGGCGACGCTAGGCGACCGCCGCCGGAGGGCGCACCGCACGCCCCCCGGCGCTGCGCCGAACGGATGATCCACCGGTTCCGTCGGCGCCATGCCCGGCCCCCGTTCACCCGGGCGGTTCCCGGAGGGCGGTTCCCAAAGGGTTGGTCCCGGAGGGTGGGTCCCGGAGGGTGGGTCACTGCACGGCGAAGTCGGCCATCATCGCCATGTCCTCGTGCTCCAGGTTGTGGCAGTGCAGCATGTACGTCCCCGCGTAGTCGGTGAACCGCACGAGCACCTCCACCACCTCGGCCGGCCGCAGGTCGACGGTGTCCTTCCACCCGGCGTCGTACGGCCCCGGCTCCTTGCCGTTGCGCGACAGCACCTGGAAGTGGTTCAGGTGCACGTGGACGGGGTGGTGCAGGTCGCTGGAGAAGCGCCAGACCTCGGTGGCGCCGAGGGCCGGACTCGCGACGTCGCGGCCTGGCTCGTACGGGTCGCCGTTGATCGTCCAGCCCTCGCCGCGGCTGCGCCGGAAGGTGAAGTCGCGGGTGGTCGCGGCGGCGGAGGCGTCGAGTTCCTCGATCGTGGACAGCCGCTCGGGCACCGTCGCGTCGTCGGTGACCTGCCGGGAGGAGACGTCGAAGCGCATGACCTCGGCGGTCCGGCCGCTGCCGAACCGGTTCAGCAGGCGCACGGCGGTGCCGGGCGGGTAGCGGGAGAAGTCGACGACCACGTCGAAGCGCTCGGCGGGGGCGATCTCCAGCGCGTCGTGGGCGACGGGCGCCGCCAGCAGGCCGCCGTCCGAGCCGATCTGGACGAGGGCGTCGCCGCCGGACGGCTGGGGGTCGAGTTCGAGGCGGTAGAGGCGGGCGTTGGAGCCGTTGAGGAACCGCAGCCGGTAGCGCGCCCGGTCCACGTCGAGCCGGGGCCAGGGCGCGCCGTTGACGAGGATGACGTCGCCGAGGACGCCGTTCGCGTAGTCGGCGGTGACACCGGGCTGGTCGGCCCCGGCCGCCGGGTACCGGAACGAGCCGTCCTCGGCGAAGGAGCGGTCGGCGAGCATGAGCGGCAGGTCGCGGTCGCCGTGCGGCAGCGGCAGCGCGGCCTCCTCGTCGTCGTGGACGAGGTGGAAGCCGGCCAGGCCGCGCCAGACGCCCGGGCCGGTGAAGCCCATCCGGTGGTCGTGGTACCAGAGGGTGGCGGCGCGCTGGTTGCCCGGATAGGTGTGGACGCGCTCGCCGGTGACGGACTTCCCGGCCGCGTGGCGCTCCATTCCGGGCATCCCGGCCATGGCGCCGGCGCTCCCGCTCGACCCGACGGGGAGCAGCAGGTCGACCGGGTAGCCGTCGCTGTCGGCCGGGGTGTGCCCGCCGTGGAGGTGGACGACGGACGGCACCGGCAGCTCGTTGCGGTGCTTGACCACCACCGCCCGGCCCGAGCGGGTGACCACCGTCGGCCCCGGCCAGCTGCCGCCGTACGTCCATGCCTCGGTCCTGACGCCCGGCAGGATCTCCAGCCTGGCGACCTGCTGGACGATCTCGTACCGGTCGGCCGTGTCGTCGCCGACCGGCTTGAGCACCGGCGGCACCGGCAGCGGCACCTGGAACGCCGGCGGCAGTTCGAGCCCGCTGCTCAGCAGCCGGCCCGGACGGCCCTCGGTCAGCAGCCGGGCCGCCGAGGGGACCGCGACGGCGGCCACCGCGCCCGCGCCGAGGACGGAGGCGCCGATGCCGAGGAAGCGGCGGCGGTTCACTTGGCCACCTCCACGGGCCCGCCCGGCCGGGGCAGCCGCCCGCTGCCGTCCGGCCCGGGCGCGGCGGCGACGCGGGCGGGCAGCGGCTCGCGCCAGGCGCCGACCAGCGCGAACAGGATGCCGCTGACCAGCAGGACGCCCAGCGTGACGTGCACGCCGAGGGCCCGGCCGTAGCCGGCGGCGATCTGGCCGGTGACCGCCATCGCCAGGACGACGGTGCTCCACAGCGGCCACAGCGGCCCGCGCCCCGGCCACCGGACCAGGACGGCCACCGCGAGCTGCAGCACGACGACGGTGGCCAGCGTCATCGCGTTGCCCTCGTGGTCCTTGAGGGACTCGTAGGTGCCGTTGAGGAAGCTCCCGGCCAGCATGGTCTGGAGGACGGCCAGCAGGCCCAGCGTGGTCGAGGTGACGCGCAGGAGGATCAGCGGCCAGCGGGGCGCGGGGACCGCGGGAGGACTGGTCATTCCGGGCTACTCTCTGCTCGGCGGGTGGGGCGGGGCGGGCGAGAGCGTAGCTGATCCGGCATCACGATCACCGGCAATAAGGAGGGTTGGGCTTTCCGATGGTCCCATTGCGCCTGTTCGGGCCCGCCGGGTGTCACCCGGTCGGGGGACAGGACGGGCAGGGGGGTGCCCTCGCTCCCGGCTCACACCGGGTCGGCCGCCACCCCCTGGTAGGCGGCGCGGAGCTCGTCGAGGACGGGGTGGTCCGCGTCGAACCGCGTGCCGTCGATCGCCGCCACCGGACGCACGCCGACGCCCGCGTTCACCGCGAACGCGGCCTTGAACCGGTCGACCCCGACGGCGTCCACCGGCCCGCGCTCCTGCGGCCCGCCGTACGCGCGGGCGAGCAGCGCGGCGGTGACGCCCGGCAGGCTCGGGCCCTGCGGCCAGACCACACGGCCGCCGTCGTCGACGAAGCCGACGTTCCAGGTGGCGCCCTCGGTCACCCGGCCCGCCGGGTCCACCAGCAACGCGTCGTCGAAACCGGCGAGTTGGGCGCTGCGGCGGTGGCGGACCAGGCCGAACAGCCCGACGTGCTTCACCTCCGGCGCCTCCCGGACGTACGCGACCGTGCGCACCCGCAGCGGGCCGGGCGCGGCGGCCGGGGCCGGGCGGGTGGTGACCAGCAGGCTCGGTGCGGCCGGCCCGGACGGGCGCTCCAGGCCGAGCTCCGGGTCGTAGACGGTGACCCGGACGATCGCCTCCGTGCCGTCCTGCGGCAGCACCGCACGGATCCTCTCGCGCACGACGGCCGGGTCCAGCTCGGCGCCGAACAGCGCCCGGCAGTCCCGCACCAGCCGCTCCAGGTGCAGCGCGAGGCCCCGGACCCGGCCGGCCCCGACCCGCAGGGTGGTGAAGTGCCCGTAGTTCAGCAGCCCAAGCGCCGCCACCCGCGCCGCGTCGGCGGGGGCGCCGTCGATCTCGATCTCAGCCATGGTCCGAGTCTGGCAGGACCCGGGCGCGATTACGCCTAGTGGTCCTGGGGGGAGACCGGGCGGTACGGCGTGACGAACCGCCGGCCCGCCGCCGCGGCCAACTGCTCGAAGTGCTCGATCTTGTAGGCGAGCCCCTCCGGCTCGCCGGTGTCCGCCCAGCGCCACGCCTCCGCCCACCACTGCGGCCCGCGCACCAGCGGGCGGCCGGCGAGCGCCAGGTGCAGCGCGAGCGTCGAGCGCGCGTAGCCGTGCACCCAGCCGTCCGTGCCGCGGTAGGCGGCCGTCTCGTCCAGCCGCAGCCAGCGGCCCTCGCGCCCGGCGGCCAGCAGCGGCACCCAGCCCTGCGCGCCGTCCTCGACCAGCAGGAGCAGCCGCCCGTCCTCCTCCCGCACGCGGTAGGGCGGGAGTTGGGGCATCCGGGCGAGGGCGAGCGAGTGCTTCCAGCCGACCACCCACAGACCCCGGCGCAGGTAGTAGCGGACGGCGTGCTGCCAGGTCCAGTGCGCCTCCAGCCGGAAGCCGGGCAGGCCCTCGGCGGCCGCGGCCCCGTACACGTCCTCCAGCACCCCGGCGGCCAGGCCGCGCCCGCGGGCCTCCGGCCGCAGGTAGAGCGAGGAGACGGCGAGCTGGCCCGGCCCCCGCGTCCAGTTGTCGACGGCCACCGTCCCGGCGACCGCGCCGCCCGGGCCCAGCACCCAGTACCGGCGCCGGTACAGCTCACCGCCCGGCCACTCCCGGCCGCTCTCGCCCAGCCGCTCCCGCCACCGCCGCTCGGCGTCCGGCGCGAGGGCGTCCGGGTCCACCCGCTCCCCCAGCTCGCCCTCCACCAGGGACGCCAAGTCCCAGAGCGCGAAGCGCCGTTCGTCCCCCTCGGGCACCACCGTCAGCCGCGGCCCCGCCGCCAGCCGATCCTGCGCCCGTTCCACCGCTGCATCCCAGGACCTCACCACACGGCCACGATAGACCCGCGGCGGGCACGGATCGTAATCCGGTGGACACCGAACGTCAGATCGGATACGAATTCAACCGTCCACCTCGCGCCGGGGAAGGGAGTTCCCGATGTCGGTGTCCGTCCGTCGGTCAGCCGTGCGCCGGCTCGGCGCCCGCCTTCTCGGGGGCCTCGGTTCGGCTCTCCGCCGGTGCCTTCGCCCGCGCGGGCCGGGTCAGCACGACGGCGGCGATCACGGCCACGGCGCCCACGAGGGCGTTCCAGCCGACGGGTTCGGCGAGGAGGGCCGCCCCCAGGGCCATCGACCAGACCGGCGTCACGTAGGTGACGGCCGAGGCCACCGCGGTGCCCGCCGCCCGGACGAGGCCCAGGTTGAGCACGTACGCGAAGCCGGTACCGGCCGCGCCCAGCACGAGCAGCGCCGCCGCGGCGCCCGCGCCGGGCCAGTGCGGCGCACCCGCGCCGAGCGGCGCCACGACGGCCAGCTCGGCCGCGGCGCAGGTGATCTGAGCGGCCGACAGCGCCGTGGCGCTGAGCGGCCGGCCGCTCAGGAAGCGCCGCAGGTAGGCGAAGCCCGCGCCGTAGCAGCACGCCGAGCCCAGGCAGGCCAGCCCGCCCGCGAGCTCGCCCGAGCCGATGCCGCGCCAGACGCCGAGCACGGTCAGGACACCGGCGAAGCCGAGCACGAGACCGCCGAGCCGGCGCGCCCCCGGGCGGCGCTCCTCCGCCACCGTGGCCACCGCGAACAGCAGCGTGAACAGCGGCGTGGTCCCGTTCAGCACCCCGGCGAGCACCGAGCTGATCTTCGTCTCGCCGAACGAGAAGAGCGTGAACGGCACGGTGTTGAGCAGCACCGCGACCACCGCCGAGTGGCCCCAGACGGCGCGCTCGCGCGGCGCCCGCTCGCGCCGCAGCACGAGGATCGCCCACAGCGTGGCCGCCCCGAGCAGGCTGCGCCACAGCGCCACCCAGAGCGGCGGCACCCCCGCCGTCACCGCGACCTTGATCAGGGCGAAGCTCGCGCCCCAGATCGCCGACAGCACCACGAACCCCGGCCACCAGCGCCGCACTCCGACCACGTCCGTCCTCCCCGCTTCCCCGTCCGGGACGGTCCTCTCCAGACCGGTCCGAGCCAGGACGGTCCGCGCCGGACCGTCCGTCCTGGACAGAGGGTGGCCCTGCCGGGGAACATGAGTCCAACAAGTGACGATGCCGGACGGATGAGGAAGTCTCATGGCTTCGGAGGTCAACCTCGCCCAGCTCAGGGCGCTGATCGCGGTCGCCGACACCGGCGGCTTCGGCGCCGCCGCCGCCGACCTGGGCATCACCCAGTCCGCCGTCTCGCACGCGGTCGCCGCCCTGGAGCGCACCCTCGGCGCGCCCGTCCTGCACCGCGGCAGCCCCGCCCGGCCGACCCCGCTGGGCGAGCAGATCCTGCCGCACGCCCGCACGGCGGTGGCCTCGGCCTCCGCCGTCCGCGCCATCGCCACCCGGCACTCGGGCGGCCTCACCGGCACCGTCCGGCTGGCCGCGCCCACCACCGTCTGCCAGGCGCTGCTCCCCGGGCTGCTCCGGGACTGGGCGGCGGCACACCCGCAGGTGACGGTCCGGATCTTCGAGGGCGAGGACGCCGAGCTGGCGGTCTGGCTGGAGGCGGGCACGGTCGACGCCGCCGTCCTGGTCGACGCCGGGCCGCTCCCGCCCGGCGCGGTCTCCCTCGGCGCGGACTCCATGCACGCGCTGCTCCGGCGGGACCACCCCCTCGCCGAACAGGAGTCCATCCACGTGGCGGACCTCGACGACGACGACTTCCTGCTCTCCGAGGGCGGCTGCGAGCGCCACATCCGCGAGGCGTACCGCCGGGCCGGCACGCGCTTCACCCCACGACACCGGATCCGTGACCTCAACTCGCTCATCGGCATGGTCCACGCGGGTGTCGGCGTCTCGGTGATGCCCGCGCTCGCGCTGACGATGATCCCGGCGGGCTGCGTCCTCGTCCCGATCCGGCCCGCCGTTCACCGGACCCTGACGCTCACCGGGCCGGCCGGCCGGCCGTGGTCCCCCGCCGTGAGCGGCCTGCTCGCTGCGGTGTCGTCGTCGGCAGTGCCCTCGGCGCCGGAGGCGGAGGCCCTCTCGGAGGCGTGAGCCTGGCGAGCCGGGTTCGCGGCGGGCCGGGTGCGCGGCGGGCCGGGTGCGGCACATTTCTGCGGCCGGAGCGTCCTCGGTGGAACTTTTCGCGAGTGGAGGGCCGGCCGGCTGGATCCGGTGGCGCACCGGCCGCAGGGTGGCGGGCGTCGCAGTCCGCCCTCCGAGGGAGCTCCCTTGTCCACCCCCGCACCACACCGCCGCCGTTGGGCGGCGCTCGCCGCACTGCTCACGGCCGAGGCGATGAACCTGCTGGACGCGACGATCGTCCAGGTCGCCGCGCCCCGCATGCGCGCCGAGCTCGGCGGCCCGGTCTCCGCCGTGCCGTGGCTGACCTCCGCCTACACCCTGCCGTTCGCCGTCCTCCTGCTCACCGGCGCCCGGCTGGGCGACCGGACCGGACGCCGGCGGGTGTTCCGCATCGGGGTCGCCGGCTTCCTGCTGGCCTCCCTGGCCTGCGCCGTCGCGCCCACCCTCGGTGCGCTGATCGCCTTCCGGGCCGTCCAGGGCGCGGCGGCGGCGCTGATCGTGCCGCAGACCATCGGCCTCATCAAGGCGATGTTCCGCGGCGACGAGACCGCGAGGGCGCTCGGCAGCATCGGCCCGGTGATGGGGCTGGCGGCGGTGTGCGGCCCGGTCCTCGGCGGGGTGCTCACGCACGCCGACCTGTTCGGGTCCTCGTGGCGGGCGGTCTTCCTGGTCAACGTGCCGCTCTCGCTCGCCGTCCTCGTGCTCGTCCCGCTGCTCGCCGAGGACCGCGCGCCCCGGCGTCCCGGCATCGACCCGGCGGGCACGGCACTCGCCGCGCTCGCCACCGCCCTGCTGGTGCTCCCGCTGCTGCGCTCCGGCCGCGGACTGACGGACGGCCCGGCGCTCGCCTCGCTCGCCGCCGGGTGCGCGGTCGCGGTGCTCTTCGCCGCCCACCAGCGTCGTGGCGCGCGGCGCGGGCGCGGCACGCTCGTGGAAACCAGCCTCTTCGGGTCGGCCCGCTTCCCGGCGGCGTTGTTGTGCTCCGCGCTGTTCTTCGGGGCCGGCACCGGGCTCACCCTCGTCGTCGTGCTCCAGCTGCAAGTCGGCTCCGGCGCCGATGCGTTGACCGCCGGGCTGACGCTCCTGCCGTGCTCGGCCGGGATGGCCGCGGCGTCCTGGTGCGCCGGCGCGCACCTGGTCGGCCGGTACGGGTCGCGGGTGCGCAGCGCCGGGCTCGCGGTCATGGCGGCGGGCGTCGTGGCGACCGCCGGGGCGTTCGGCGTGGGCGGCCACCCGGCGCTGCTGCCGTGCGCGCTCGCCGTGGTCGGCGTCGGGCAGGGCCTCTTCACGCCGTCGTTCTTCACCGCCGCCCTGCACCCGCTGCGGCCGCAGGAGATCGGCTCCGCCGCCGGGCTCCTCAACGCCGTCCAGCAGTTCGGCACCACCCTCGGCGTCGCCGCGCTCGGCCGGACCTACCTCGCGTCGGCGGACACCGCCGGGGCGCAGCGGGCCTGTTGGGCGGCCCTCGCCGCGCTGGCCCTGGTCACGGTCGCCGGGCGGGCGATGCGCGCGGGCGGCGATCCGGACGCGGTCGAGGGTCCGGACGTGACCGGAAGCCCCGGGGCGGGCCCGGCAGAATCGGAGGCCGCTCCGGAACCGGCCGCCGAACCCCTGGAATCCACGCATGCTCGATGAGCTCGACCGCGCACTCGTCCACGCCCTGCGAATCGACGGCCGCGCCCCGTTCAGCCGCGTCGCCGCGGTGCTCGGCGTCTCGCCGCAGACCGTCGCCCGCCGCTACCGGCGGCTGCGCTCCGGGGCGGGCCTGCGGGTCGTCGGGCTCGCCGACCCGCACCGGGCCGGGCGCACGCGGTGGTTGCTGCGCCTCACCGCCGGTCCGCACGCCGCCCAGGGCGTCGCCCGGGCCCTGGTGCGGCGCGGCGACACGGCCTGGGTGCACCTCACCTCGGGCGGCACCGAGATCACGGCCGTCGTCGAGACCGCGCCCGGAGACGACGGCCACGCCCTGCTGCTGCGCGACATCCCGCGCACGGCCACCGTCACGGCCGTCTCCGCCCACTGCCTGCTGCACACATACCGCGGCGGCCCCACCGTCTGGCCGGGCGGGGCCTGCACGCTCAGCGAGGAGCAGCAGGAGCTGCTGTGCCTGCCCGCTCCTGAGCCCGTCTCAGACCCTCCGACGGTCCTCGATGCGGCCGACCTGGCGCTGCTGACCGTGCTCCACCACGACGGCCGCGCCGCCCTCGGGGACCTCGCGGCCGCCACGGGCCGCACCCCCGCGACGGTCGCCCGCCGCCTCGCGGAACTCCGCGCCGACGGCAGCGTCTTCCTCGACGTCGAGCTGGATCCCCGCCTGCAGGGCGCCGGCCTGCACGCGCTCCTGTGGATGACCGTCGCCCCCGCGCACCTGGACCGCGTCGCCCTCGCGCTCACCGGTCATCGCGAGCTCGCCTTCATCGCCGCGACGACGGGCCGGACCAACCTCGTGGCCACCGTCCTCTGCGCCGACCCGGCCCACCTGCACCGCTACCTCACCCGTCACCTCGCGGCGCTCCCCGAGATCACCGCCCTGGAGTCCACCCCCGTCCTGCGGACCCTCAAGTCCGCCGGGCCGGTTCCGCCGCCGCCCACCCGGGCCTCCCACTGACGCTTGACCGTTTCGGGGTTGACCGCCCTTCGGGAACAGGTCTATACCAGTGACAGTCCCCTCGGCGACGACCCCGTGCCGACGGACCGTTCGGCCCGCGCGCCCGCCCCCACGTCCGGCGCGGACGGGCCACTTCCCCCTGCCGTTTCCTGGAAAGGCTTCCGATGGAACGCGCTCTTCCCCCACACGCCGCGCCCCACAGAGCCCCCGGGGCCCACCGGCCCCGCACCCATCGCGCCGACCGCACCGCGCGCGCCACCCGCAGGGCCACGCGCCGGGCCGCCGTCGCCGGCGTGCTCGGCCTGGTCGCGGGCGGAGTCGCCGCCGTCACCGCCTCCGGCTCCGCGTCCGCCGACACCACCACCGCCACCGCCACCGCCACCGGCCTGGGCAGCAACTGGTACGCCTCGGCGCCGTACCTGATGCCCGAGGACAACAGTCCGCCGGACGCCGCCGCGGTGATGGACGCCACCGGACAGAAGGCCTTCCAGCTGGCGTTCATCCTCGCGCAGGGGAACAGCTGCGCCCCCGCGTGGGGCGGGACGTCCTCCATCGACTCCGACACGACGATGCCCTCGGTGATCCAGACGATCCGCGGCAAGGGCGGGGACGTCTCGGTGTCGGTCGGCGGCTACGGCGGCACCAAGCTCGGCCAGGTCTGCGGCACACCGGAGGCGACCGCCGCCGGCTACCAGCAGGTCGTCACCAAGTACCAGCTCAAGGCGATCGACTTCGACCTGGAGGAGCCGGAGTACGAGAACACGGCCGCCATCCACAACGAGATCGGTGCCGCCCGCATCCTCCAGCAGAACAACCCGGGGCTGTACGTGTCGATCACCACGGCCGGCACGAACGCGGGCACCGGCTGGTTCGGCACCCAGATGCTGGGCGAGGCCAAGTCCCAGGGCTTCACGCCCGACAACTTCTCGATCATGCCGTTCGACGGCGGGTTCAACGGCGCCGCCGCCCAGACCGACGCGCTGGTGAAGTTCAACCAGATCCTGCGGAACACCTTCGGCTGGTCCGAGGCCACCGCGTACGCCCACGAGGGCGTGTCGATGATGAACGGCCGCACCGACGCCGCCGAGTACTTCCGCCAGGCGGACTTCCAGACCGTGCTGGACTTCGCGACCGCGCACAACCTGGCCCGCTACACCTTCTGGTCGGTCAACCGCGACCGCCAGTGCCAGGGCCCGGTGGACCCGGGGCTGTCCGGCTCCTGCTCCAGCGTGGCGCAGGGCGACTGGGACTTCACCAAGTACACGGTGAAGTTCGCCGGCGCGACGCCGCCCACCACTCCCCCGAGCACGCCGCCGGCCACTCCCCCGACGACTCCGCCCACGACCCCGGGGGCCTGCACCCTCCCGGCGTGGAGCGCGAGCACGACGTACACCGCGGGCAACAAGGTCTCGTACAACGGACACGACTACCACGCCAAGTGGTGGACGCTGAACGAGGCGCCGACCGCCAGCGGCCAGTGGGGCGTCTGGGCCGACGACGGCCCCTGCTGACGGCTCCTCCTGGCGGTCCCCTTCCGGCGGTTCCCGCTGACGCACCTCCTGGCGGTCCCCGCCGGCGGTCCGCGCACAGGGGGGCGGGCCCGGTGGCAGCACCGGGCCCGCCCCTCCGGCGTTCCGTCAGCCCTGGTCGGCCGCGATCCGCTCCCGCAGGTCGGCCAGGACCTCCGCCGCCTCCGGCAGCCCGACCCGCCGGCAGCGGTCGGCGGCGGCGGTCAACCGCGCCACCGCCGCCCGCGTCCGCCCGAGGTCGGTGCCCTCGATCAGCGCGGCCATCCGCACCGCCTCGGCGCGCGGCGACTCGGCCTCCTCGCCGCCCTCCTCGTACACCGGGATCGCCCGCTCGGCCTCGGCCAGCGCCTCCTCGTGCCGCCCGGCGATGGCCAGGCAGCGCGCCCGCTCGTAGTGCGAACCGCCGCGCAGGAACCACGAGTTGTACGAGGCACCGGCGCGCTCGGCGGCCTCGCCGACGGCGTCCGCCTCGGCCAGCCGGGCGAGCGCGGTCTCCAGCCCTTCCTCGCCGCGGGCTCGCATCACCAGCTTGGCGAAATCGCGCAGCGTCCCGGCCATCTGATCCCACTGGGGCGCCTCGGCGTGCGCCGCGAGGGCGCGCTCGCGGGCGGCGTCGGCCGCCTCCCAGCGGTCGGCGTGGGCCAGCGCGAGGGAGGCCTCGCACGCGACCATGGTGTGCGTCGACTGGTCCTCCCAGCCCGCGACCGCGTCGGCGAGGCGCAGGTACTCCTCGGCCGCGTCGCGGTACTCCTCCAGCGCGAACAACCCGCGGGCGAGGTCGAGCCGGACCTGGGCCATCAGTCGCTCGTCCAGCTCCGGAGCGGCGGCGTCGAGCAGCACCGACTCCAGCACGGCCACCGCGTCGGCCGCCCGGCCGCTGCCGCGCAACAGGTCGGCCAGCTGCAGCCGCACCTGGGCGGCCTCCTCCGCCGCCGGCCGGCCCTTGCGGTCGAAGCGCGCGGCCGCCTCCGACAGGGCCCTGATCGCCCCGCCGTCGTCGCCGGTGTGCGAGCTCGCGTGGCCGAGCATCATGTACGTCGGGGCGAACGGGTAGGAGTCGTCGCCCCAGCGGGCGGCCTCGGCCAAGGCCCGGTGGAACACCTCGACGGCCTGGGCGGGTTCGCCGCTC
This sequence comes from Kitasatospora sp. NPDC048722, assembly GCF_040650235.1. NCBI lineage: Bacteria > Bacillati > Actinomycetota > Actinomycetes > Kitasatosporales > Streptomycetaceae > Kitasatospora > Kitasatospora sp. NPDC048722. The sequence goes on along the minus strand of NZ_JBEZGX010000021.1, from coordinate 110,895 downwards.
TGCAGCAACACCTGGCCGAGCAGCCCGAGCACCCGCGGCGTCTGCCACGGCAGTTCGGCGGCGTCCAACTGGGCCATGACCTCGCGCAGTTCGGCCGTCGCCTCGGCCATCCGGCCCTGCCGGGCGGCGGCGTCGGCGGCGTACTGGCGCGAGGTGGCCGCCCGGCGGGCCGACCCGAGCGCGCCGCTCTCGGCCCGGTAGGCGCCGACGGCCTCCTCGAAGCGGGCGACGGCCCCGGCCGGCGGCTCCGGCAGCGCGGCGATCAGGTCGTGGTGCGCGGCGAAGGCCCGGCACTGGAACACGATCAGGTAGTCGTCGTCGCTGATGCCGCCCGTGGCGCGCAACTCCTTCGCCCGAACCAGCGCTTCGTCGAGTGCGGGCCAGTCGGGTGCCAGACCCTCGACCTCGCCGAGCTCGACGACGAGGGTGCGGGTGCGCACCATGAGGGCCTGGCCGGGCAGCCCCTCCTGCTCGAACAGGTCGGCGGCGGCCAGCAGTTGGGCCTTGCCGGCGGCGTAGTCGTCGCGGTCCAGCGCCTCGTGCGCACGCTGCTCGGCGAGTTCGGCGCGCAGCCGGCCCGCGGTGCCCGCCGCCGTGCCGTCCTCGTGCACGTAGCCGTCGGCCTCGAAGCGCTCGGCGATCCGGCGCCAGAGCCGGTCGGCGTCCGGGTGGCCGACCAGGTCCAGCTCGCGGGCGCGGACCACGAGGTCGGCGAACTCCTCGGGCTCCGGCTCGGCTTCGCGCCGCGGCGCGGGCACCGCGGCCGGGGCGCCGGCCAGCTCGGGCGCGGCGGCGCGCACGCCCAGGGCGAGCGGCTCGGCGAGCAGCGGCCCGCGCTCCAGCCGGGCCCGGCGCCGGCTGCTGACCGCATCGGTGCCGTTGCGGGCGTCGAAGCGGGCGGCCAGTGCGTCGGCCTCGGTGCGCAGGTGGGCGAGCAGCGTGTCGACCGTCCAACTTCGGCCGGGCGGGCCGCTGACCGCGAGTTCGCCGTGGCCCTGGCGGGCGAGAGCGGCGATCAGCACCTCGACGCCGGTGAGGAAGTCGAGGCGGCCGCTCGGGTCGCCGGTGACCGTGAACAGGTGGCGGTTCTCGGAGAGGATCTCCAGGCCGCGCGGCTCGTTGCCGGACAGTGCACAGAACTCGACGTGCTGGCCGACCGGGCGGGCCATGCCGGACTTGCCGCGGGCGAAGCGGTAGCCGACCAGGTGGCTGGAACGGGCCTCGTCCAGGCGCCCCTCGCGCAGCAGCGGAAGCAGGGCGGCGGCGTGACTGAGGTAGGGCTCCTCGGAGCAGGTGCTGTGGCCACCGAGGACCGGCCGCCACACCTCCAGGGCCCGCGCGTCGTCGCCGGCGCGCACGTGGTGGTTGGCGCGGGCGCGGAGCTCGCACGCGTGGCAGTCGCTCAGCTCGGTGCGCGGGCGGCCGGCCCACAGCTCGTAGGCGTCCTCGGCGCCGACGCCGGTGTGCGCGGCCAGGTGGTAGCGCTGGGCGTAGTACGGCTGGAGGCCGAAGCCGGCCTTCTCGTAGCGGGTGCGCATCTCGGTGTGCCAGCGGCGGATCGCCCCCAGCGGCACGTCCGGGGTGCCCGTCAGCGAGCCCGCGACCCACTTGAAGCGCCAGAACACCTGGTCCCTGGCCCACTCGCCGAAGCCGTCCGGGTCGGTGTCCCACAGCTTGAGCACGCGGGCGAAGACCACCGGCGACTTGCTGCGCTCGCCGTCGTACTGGTACGCCTCCATGAGCTCCAGCAGGGCCATCGAGCGCACCCCGGTGTCGTCGAACTGCTCTGCGGCGTCGACGAGTTCCTCGGCGGCCACGGTGCGCTGACGGCCGTAGGGGCGGGCGTCGTTCTCGCGCAGCGCGGCCATCACCGCATCGGGGGTGTCCAGCATCACGCCTCCTTCGGGTCGCTGCCGGCACCGCGGCCGCCGGCCGCCTCGTGGCCGAGCATGGCGTGGTCGAGCAGGCTGATGAACGAGCGGTTGAGCAGGGCACTCTCGCTCGCCTTGAGCGGACGGCGGGTCATCAGGACCGCCTGCCCGTACAGCGCCTCGACCGCGGTGACGGTCAGGTCGCGGCTGCCGGCCAGCGAGGCGGCACGGCGCACCAGCGGGTTGAGGTGGTTGAGCACCAGCTGGGCGCGCGGCACCTCGGCCCGCAGCGAGCCGAGGATGTCCGCCCACAACCCGTCTGCTTCGTCGGCGAGTTGGGCGCGGGTGCGCTCGTGCCGGGCCTCCCGGTTGTCCAGCAGCAGGGCGGGGGCGCTGGTCGGGTGGAAACTGCGCAGCGCGACGTCGCAGTCGAACCGGCCGACCACCTCGCGGGCGATCGTCAGGAACGCGGCAGCGGCGAGCTCGGCGGCCGGGTCGACGGTGTCCAGGTGCGCGGTGACGGTGCCCGGGTCGAGGTCGGCGACCGAGACGCCGGGGCGGATCTCCGGCAGCCGGTGCACGAGGTCGCGGTCGTAGGTGTAGCCGCCGTTGACGACGCCGAGCCCGGCGGCGCCGGCGATCGGGGCCACCTGACGGAACTCCTCGACCGTCCGGGTCACCAGCAGGACCGGGTGGGTGCGGGCGAACTCGTCCAGCGTGACGTTGCCGTCGGTGGTCTCGAAGGGCAGCCACGGCAGCATGATGCGCAGCAACTCGTCGTCGTAGCGCGCGAGTTCCTTGACCGCCAGGTGGTGCACGGACAGGAAGCGGTGCAGCAGCGCCGGGTCGCTCGCGGACAGGCCGGTCAGCCAGTCGCGGATGCGGGCGCCGAGGGCGTCGCGGACGGCGGCCAGCGTCTCGTCCGCGTACAGGCCCTCGCGGGAGGCGGTCGGGCGCAGGCCGTCGGTGTCGACCACGCAACGGACGAAGAAGGCCCAGTCGGGCAGGAGTTCGTCGGCCTGGTCGGTCAGCAGCATGCCCTTGAGGTGCACCCGGTGGCCGGAGCGGCGGGAGGGCGGGGCGGCGTCCGGCAGGACGTAGGCGACGCCGCGCAGGCCGACCAGAGGGAGGTCCAGGTCGATGCTGTCCAGCGGGGTGAAGTCGAAGGCCGAACGGCAGTACTCGGCCAGCGCGTCGCGGCGGGCCAGCGGCGAGCCGTGCCGCTGCGCCCACGGCGGCGTCCGGTTGACGCGGTGCTCGGTGCCGTTCGCGTCGACGACCGTCACCTCCTGGCGCAGCAGGCCGCCGAAGTCCCGGGCGAGGGCCAGGACCCGGCCCGAACGCGTCCACTCCGCGGCGTCCGCCCGCGGGGCGAGGGTGACGGTGGTGCCGGGCTCGGGCCTGGCCTCGGCGGGCAGCGTGCGGATGGTGTAGCGGCCGTCGGAGCTGCCGCGCCACTCGACCACCGGCGCGTCCGGGGTGGCCGCGGAGCGGGTGACGACGGTGATCTCGTCGGCGACCACGAAGCAGGCGAGCAGGCCGATGCCGAACTGGCCGATGAAGTCGCCGCGGGCGCGGGCCAGGCCGGCGCCGTCCAGGCCGCCGTCGGCGTCCCGCTTGGAGCTGCGACCGATGGTGGCGAGGAAGGTGTGGACGTCCGCCTCGGTGAGGCCGATGCCGGTGTCGGTGACGGTCAGCTCGTCGTCGGCGCGGACGGTGATCCGGGCCGGCGCCGCCGGGTCGAGCTTCTGGCGGGCGGTGATCGCGTCGACCGCGTTCTGCAGGAGCTCGCGCAGGTAGACGCGGGGGCTGGAGTACAGGTGGTGGGAGAGGAGGTCCACCAGGCCGCGCAGGTCCACCTGGAAGGTGTGCGCACTGGCCGGGGCCTGCGCACTCGTCGGGTTCTCGGATGGGGACACCGGGGGCTCTTTCGATTGCTGGATGGGTGAGGAGGTCTGGGCACCGGGCGGCGCGGCGGGCGTGCGGCGCGGTGGCGGGCGGGTGCCGTCAATGGCCGTCAGCGGGTCGCAGCCGGCACTATCGGGCGCAACGGTCGCGGTGGGCGCGGAAGTTGGCGACCGGATCGCCGGCCAGGTAGTGCCAGGGAGACTCGGTGACGAGGCCGTCCAGGGCCTCGAACAGCCGGTGCGCGGTCTGGCGCTGGTCGGCCAGCGAGAAGGCCATCGCGAAGGCGTTGAAGGCGGCCTGCCAGCCGCGGGCCGGCGTGAAGTCCGGGTGCAGGACGGACCGGGCCGCCGCCTCCTGGAGCTCCGCGAGGACCGTCGGGCTGGTGAGGTAGGCGTGGTCCTCGCCGTCGGGCAGGTCCAGCCAGCGCTCCAGGTGGGCGAGCGCGACCAGCTCCCCGAGCTGGCTGCCCTCGGGGGCGGCGAGCATCGCGGAGCGGGCGAACTCGTGCATCTCGTCGTGCGAGCCGCCCCACTTGGCGCACAGCTGCTGGAGCCGCTGGCGGTGCGAGGCGGCGTGCCCGGGCACGCGGCGCAGCGCGGCCTCGAAGCGGCAGGTGGCGACGTCCGCGTCGAGCGAGGCTCCGCGGGCGCTGATCTGGAGGAAGTACCACGGCGCCAGCCAGCCGGGCTCGCGCTCGGCGACCTCCAGCAGCTGTTCCTCTGCGGTGTCCAGGCGCTCGTGGAAGAGCTTCCACTGCTCGTCCGTCACGTGCTTGGCGCGGGCGCCGGTTCGGGCCTCCCAGGCCCAGGTGATGTGCCGGGCTCCGGAGAGGAGGAGGGGAAGGGCGTCGTCGGGGTGGTCGGCGACCGCGCGGGCCGTCCAGGCCTCGACGCCGTCGACGTCGGCGAGGGCACCGAGGATCCACGTCCGGTCGGCCTGGTCCTCGACGGCGGCGAGCGCCGGGCGCAGCGCCGTCCAGTCCCCTGCGGCGGCCTGGCCGAGCATCACGCGGACCGCGTCGTCGCCGAAGGCCGGGTCGAGCGCCGGGGCCGGGGCCGCGGAGACGGGGGCGGCGGGCCCGGCCGTCCGCGCCCCGCGCCCGAACCCGAGCCCGCGGCGGCCGGACCGGCCCTGCGTGGCGTCCTCGCCGGAGCGGCGACGGAAAAGCGGCATCGGGTGGTCCCCCTCGAACGTGATCGGCATCTCTCGCATGGCCGCACAGTGGCCGCCCAGATGCAGTACATATCACGCGCACCCGACATCCGTTCGCGCAGCCCGCACCGGGCCTGACGAGGGGGGTAACAGATGACAACGGACAGATAACAGATGACAGATTTCAGCGAACAGATTCTGTCATCTGTTCGCCATGCGTTGTCCGCCCGCTCACCCTGAGGTCAGATCGGATCACCGGACGTTCGGACGATCCGATCAATCCGGGCGGCCCAGCCGGGCGACCAGGCGAACGGCCGGGTGGCCGGGCGACTAGGCGAACGGCCGGGTGGCCGGGCCGTCAGAACGCGGCGAGTCCCGCGTCCGGGGTCCTGCCCGTCTGCGCCTGCTCGATCCGCTTGACCAGCATCGCCGCGAACCGGCGCGTCGCCGCGATGTCCACCGGGCCGCCCTCGGTCGTCACGCTCGCCACCACCGTGCCCGAGCGCAGCACGATGCCGACACCCTCGCTGCCGGCCAACTGCCCCTGGAACACCTGACTTTCGCTCCCCAGCACCGCGGCATCCACGGCCTTGAACGGCCCGCTCCGGTACGACGCGTACGTCTCCTTGAGGCGGTCCTTCGCCGCGTCCCGGGTCGGCAACGTGTCGATCATGAACCGAGCGACGACGTCGCCCGAGGAGAACCGGACCGACCCGCTCAGCGGCTTCCCCGTGCAGGGCGCCGCCGCCGTGCAGGTGGTGGAGTGGTCGGCGGTGTCGACGCGCCGCTTCTCCTCCTCCCACCCGGCCATCGCCTTGACGTCCGGCAGCACTTGGAGGACCAGCTTGTCGTCCAGCAACACCGCGTCCGAGTCCGCCCCGGGCGTCCCGGCCCCGCCCGCGGCCGGCGGTGGCACGGCCCCGCCGGCGCCACCGGCCGGCGGTGTCACAGCACCGGGCGAGGGCACCGAGGCCGCGTCGGACGCGCCGCCCGCGGCTCCCCCGGCAGCCGGGCCGGACGCCTGGCCGCCGGCCGCGCCGGTCGCCGTCGGCGACGTGCTCGACCCCGAACTGGCCCTGCCCGCAGCGTCCTTGGCGGCGTCCTTGTCACCCGACGCGCACCCGCCGAGCACCCCCACCAGCAACCCGGCCGCCACTACGGCGGCCGTCCGCCGACCGATCCTGCCCATCGCCCGCTCCCTCCCGGTGTCCGTGACCCATCAAGATAGCCGTTCGCTCCCGGACCAGCCGCGGGCGGCCTCACCCCTGGGAGCCACCATCACCCCGGGGCTCTCACCGCCCCGGGAGCCCCACCACCCCGGGAAACGGAACGGCGGTGGGCGGCGACCTCTCACGAGGCCGCCGCCCACCGCCGTCACGGTGTCACGCGGTCCGGGCGCTTCAGGCCGCCGGGGCCGGGAAGGTCGGGTACTCGACGCCCGAGATGTACTGGACGACCCGGACGACCTGGCACGAGTAACCGAACTCGTTGTCGTACCACAGGTAGAGGATCGCGTTGTCGCCCTCGACCTTGGTGGCACCGGCGTCGACGATCGAGGCGTGGCGCGAGCCGATGAAGTCGCTGGACACCGCGTCGGGCGAGTCGATGAAGTCGATCTGGCGCTTCAGCGGCGAGGTCAGCGAGACGCCGCGCAGGTAGTCCAGGACCTCCTCGCGGTTCGTCTCGCGCTTCAGCTGGAGGTTGAGGATGGCGATCGAGACGTCCGGCACGGGCACGCGGATCGAGCTGCCGGTGATCTTCGCCTTGAGGTCCGGCAGCGCCTTGGCGACGGCCGAGGCGGCACCGGTCTCGGTGATCACCATGTTCAGCGGTGCCGAGCGGCCGCGGCGGTCGGCCTTGTGGTAGTTGTCCAGCAGGTTCTGGTCGTTGGTGAACGAGTGGACGGTCTCCACGTGGCCGCGGACGACGCCGTACTCGTCCTCCATCGCCTTCAGCGGCGGGACGATCGCGTTGGTGGTGCAGGAGGCGCAGGAGATGATCTGCTCGTCCGGCTTGATCATGTCGTGGTTGACGCCGTGGACGATGTTCGGGACGTCGCCCTTGCCCGGCGCGGTGAGCACCACCTTGGCGATGCCGGGGCGCAGGTGCTTCGACAGGCCCTCGCGGTCGCGCCAGCGACCGGTGTTGTCGATCAGGATGGCGTCCTTGATCCCGTACTCCGTGTAGTCGACCTTGGCCGGGTCGTCGGAGTAGATCACGGTGATCTCGTTGCCGTTGGCGATGATCTTGTTGTTCGCCTCGTCGACGGTGATCGTGCCCTGGAACTGGCCGTGGATCGAGTCGCGGCGCAGCAGCGAGGCGCGCTTCACGAGGTCGTCGCCGCCGCTGTTGCGCACGACGATGGCCTTCAGGCGCAGGCCGTTGCCCGAGGCCTTCTCGATCAGCAGGCGGGCGACGAGGCGACCGATGCGGCCGAACCCGTACAGCACGACGTCCTGGGCGGACCGGCGCTCCAGCTTGTTCTCACCGGTGGCACCGGCGACGGCGCGGGCGGTGAACTCCTCCACCGACAGGCCCCGGTCGTCGGCCCGGTAGGTGCTGGCGAGCATCCCGAGGTCGATCTGCGAGGGGCCGAGGTCCAGGGCGGTCAGCGCCTGGAGGAACGGCATGGTGTCGGTGACCGAGAGCTCCTCGCCGGCTATCTGGCGGGCGAAGCGGTGCGTCTTGAGGAGGCTGACCACCGACTTGTTCACCAGGGAACGGCTGTGCAGCAGGACGGTGACGTCCTTCTCGCGGTGCAGCCGCCCGATGATCGGGATCATCGACTCCGCGATCTCCTCGCGGTTCTTCCAGTCCGTGAACACGTCGTCGTTGACAGTCACAAGTCCATCTTTCGAGCTGAGGGTGTTGCCCACATGGTAGCTTCGCGGATTTTCGATCCGACGGCCTCCCCCGGCCCGCGTTGACCGAGGGATCCCCACAGCGCTACTTTGAACGCGTTCAATTCATCGTGAACGCGTTCGGCTCTCCCGGGGGGAAACCCTGTGGAAACAGTCGTCGAAGGTGTCGGGCGACGGGCGGTCGAGCGCGCCTTCGGGGCGCCGGTGCTGACCGCCGTCCTGGTTCAACCCGCCCTCGCGCTCGGGCTGTACGGCTACCGCTACGGCATGCGGGACGTCCGCGGTGCGTGCCTGACGACGGGTGCCCCCGCCCTGCTGATCCTGCTGGTCCGCTGCGCCCGCCGGAACGCCGGGCAGCGCCTCCTCACGGAGACGCGGTGGCTCGCGCAGGCGGCGGCGCGCTACCTCCTGTGTTGTACGACACCCTTGTACGCACTCCTGCTGATCGGCATGGCGACGGCACCCGCATGCCGGATCGCGGACGGCTGCGCCCACGGGGACGGCGGCGGCATCGCGCTGGGATTCTTCCTGTGCACAGCCGTCCTGGCGGGGCCCGCGCTGGTGCTCCTGCTCCTCCTGGCGCCGCACGCGCTGCGCGGGCGGCCCGTCCGGACCGTCTTCGCCCTGGTCACCAGCGTCATGCCCGCGCTGTTCCTGCTCGCCGGCTTCTGGCCCAGCCTGCTGATCATCACCGCCCAGTCGCTCTACGCCTGGGCCGCCCTGCCCGTCACGGGACCGCCGGCGCGAGCCGACCGCGCCGAGCAGCCCTGACCCCGGAGGGCGACGCCACACCCGCCGGGCCGGTGCCTGGCAGACAGTCGACGGGACGCGCCCGGTCAGACCGGGGCCCTCGGCGGGCTCCACTCCCCTCCGGACAACTCGTCCACCGCGCGCGCGAGTCCGTCACCGCCCGGCGCCATCGGTCCGCTCGCCACGACGCTCCCACCGATCATCACCGCCACGTGGTCGCAGAGCCGCTCGACCGGTGCCGCGGCCGCGCCGGCGAGGAGCACCGAGCCGCCGCCCGCGACGAACTGCGTCAGGACGGCCCCCATGACCGCCGCCGACCGCGCGTCCACCGCATCGAACGGCTCGTCCAGCAGCAGCAGTCGGGGGGCGTGGATCAGCGCGATGGCCAGTCCCATCCGTTTGCGCAGCCCGGGATCGTATTCCGGCGACGACGCCCGCTGCGCGCCGTCGAGTTCGAGCAGGGCGAGCAGCGCCCCGGCGCGTGCCTCGCCCGCCGGCCCGTCCTCACCGCACAACCGGCCGAGCGAGTAGAGCAGTTCGCGCCCCCGCGGCCGCGGCGGCAGAGCCACCAGGTCCGGCACCAGCCCGACCGCCGGGAGGGCGCGCTGCGGATCCCTCCGGACGTCCGCCCCGAAGACCTCCGCCGTGCCCTCGTCCGGCTGCACGAGGCCCGCCGCCATCGCCAGCACGGTGCTCTTCCCGGCTCCGCGCGGACCCACCAGCCCGTAGCAGGACCCGCCCGGCACGCTCAGCTCCACCCCGGCCACGGCCGTCGTCCGCCCGAACCGCTTGCGCAGCCCCGACAACCGCAGCGCCGGCCCACGAACCGCCCCCACGTGTGCACTCCCGTCCCCTCGACCACGGCCACCGCACACCGACGGCCCCGGGATCGACGCTAGACCGCCCGCAACGGCGAGGGGATGTGCCTTTCTGCAGGGTTCAGGTGCACCTAGCTGCACCCCCCGACGGAGAATTGTGCCGATCGACAGGGCCGGCCGGGCCGACGCGCCGGGCCGACACGCCCCGCCGGGGTTGACCTTCACATCGGTGTGAGGGGGCACCATGGGCCCATGACCGACACTGGGTTCGACCCGTACGCGTTGCTGGAGGCGAGCAGGCTCGGGGTGCTCGCGACGATCAAGGGGGACGGGCGGCCGCAGTTGTCGCCCGTGCTGCCGTACTTCGACCGGGCGGCCGGGGTGATCCTCGTCTCGACGACCGAGGGGCGGGCGAAGACCGCGAACCTGCGGCGCGATCCGCGGGCCGCGCTGGAGGTCACCGGGCCGGACGGCCGCTCGTGGGCCACGGCGGAGGGGACGGTCACGCTCACCGGGCCGGGGACGGACCCGCACGGGCCCGAGGTCGAGGCGCTCGTCGCGTACTACCGGACGGCCGCCGGGGAGCACCCGGACTGGGACGAGTACCGGGCGGTGATGGTGGCGGACCGGCGGGTGCTCGTCACCATGACGGTCGACCACGTGTACGGCGCGAACCTCGCCTGAGCGGCCGGGGGACCGAAGAGACGAGAGCCTGAGGAGACGCGGTACGAGGGCCCCGGGGCGCACGCCTCCGGGGCCCTCGCCGCGTCGGGCGACGACGCGGCCCGCTCACCCCAGCTGGGCCAGGCCCTCCGTGGCGATGCGCTCGAACACGGCCAGGTCGGCGGCGAAGCACGAGTCCGGGATCGGCCAGTGCACGACCAGCTCGGTGATCCCCAAGTCCCGGTACGTCCCCGCCCATTGGACGAATGCGTCGAGCGAGTCGAGCGGCTGCTCGCCGCTGAAGCCCTGGAGGAGCAGCCGGTCGAGCGAGGCCGCCTCCCGCCCCTCGGCCTCGCACGCGGCGGCGAGCCTCGCGAGCTGTGCCGCGACGACCCCCTGGGCCCGCTCCGCCGGGACGTCCGGGTCGGCCGGGTCCCCGCAGGTGACCCAGCCCTGGCCGTACCGGGCGGCGAGCCGCAGCCCGCGCGGGCCGGTCGCGGCCACGCAGAAGGGCACGCGCGGGCGCTGGACGCAGCCGGGAACGTTCCGGGCCCCGACGGCCGCGTAGTAGTGGCCGTCCCGCGTGGTCGCGTCCTGGCGCAGCAGGGCGTCCAGGAGGGGCACGAACTCGCCGAAGCGGTCGGCCCGTTCCTTCGGCGACCACTCCTCGTGCCCGAGCACCTGTGCGTCGAAGCCCGTCCCGCCGGCGCCGATGCCGACCGTGAGCCGTCCGCCCGAGACGTCGTCGAGCGTGATCAACTCCTTGGCCAGGGTGACCGGGTGGCGGAAGTTGGGGTTGGTGACGAGGGTCCCGAGGCGGATGTGTTCGGTCGCCGTGGCCGCCGCCGTCAGGGTGGGCAGCGCGCCGAACCAGGGTTCGTCGCGGAACGACTGCCACGACAGGTGGTCGTAGGTGTAGGCGGCGTGGAAGCCGAGCTCTTCGGCCCGCCGCCAGAGCTTCTGTCCCTCGCCCCACCGGTGGACGGGGAGGATCACGGTGCTGAGGCGCATGCGGCCGACTGTAGCCCGGCGGTTCCGCGCGCCGGCGGCAACTGACCCCGGCCGCCCGCCCTTGTCCTGCCCGCGACCGCCCGCCCCCGACCGCCCCTCCTGGTCCGGGCCCCTGCGCCGGGGGCAGGCGTCGGGGCCGGGTCGGGGTCAAGGGTTTCGCGATGGCACCGCCGGTCTACTGCCCGTCTCCTCGTATCCGCTCCGCGCCACACGCACAGCGTTGAATCCGGAGAGCCGACCGCCCCGACCAGCGATGAACCCCTGCCCGATCGCCCCCACGCATCTACCGGGCGCTCTGCGGCAACGCGGAAGGGGGACGGCCCCCCGTCCCGGAGGGCCGTCCCCGGCTTCTTCAGGTCACCTCAGAAGTGCCGCAACAGCTCGTCGAAGCGCGCCAGTCGGAGCGTCGCGTCCTCGGGACGCAGCTCCTCGTGCTCCAGCACCCAGGTGTGCTCGTGCGGGATGAAGACGGCCTTCAGCCCGGCGCGGACGGCGGGCAGGATGTCGGACTTGGGCGAGTTTCCGATCATCCAGGTGCGGCCGGCGTCCAGGCCGAGCTCGGCGGTGAGCCGCCGGTAGGTGCCCTCGTCCTTCTCCGGCACGATGTGGACGCTCCGGAAGTGGTGGGCGACGCCGGAGGCGTCCACCTTCCACTGCTGCTCCTCCACCGCGCCCTTGGTGAGCAGCAGCAGCTCGTGACGCAGGGCGAGGGCGGCGAGCGTCTCGGCGACGCCCTCGATCAGCTCGACCTGACGATCCGTCAACGGGCGCAGCAGCTCGGCGATCCGGGCGTCGTCCTCGTCCGTCGCCACCCGACCGTGGACCTCCTGGAGGCACTCGCGCAGGCTCAGCCGGAACACGTCGGAGCCGTAGCCGAGCGAGGCGGCGTTCCGCGCCTCGATCCCGTCGAGCAGGGTCCTCGTCCGCTCCTCGTCCCCGGGGGCCGCCACCCAGTCGATGAAGCCGTCGATGACGCGCTCGAAGAGAACGTTGTTCTCCCACAGCGTGTCGTCGGCGTCGAAGACGAGCGTCTGGCCCTTGAGCGTCTGCCCCACTGATCCACCTCACGTGTAAGACCGGACGCCCGACGCTACCCGCTCCTCTTCCGCCCGACACCCGATTTACCGCCCGCCCGGCACCGCGCTCAGGCCCCCAGCAGCCGCCCGGCGCGGTCGATCGTCTCCCGGAAGTTCGCCTCCGTCGTCCGCTCCCGGGCCTCCGCCACCGTGAGCCACTCCAGCGGCGACTGCGGGTTCTCCGGCCGTACGGCGTCGGGCGTCGCGGTTGCCAGCAGGAAGCGCAGGTCCGCGTGCTCGTGCGCCGGCTCGCGGGTCGAGGCGGGCACCGGCACCACGGCGACGTGCACGAGCGCCGCGTCGGGCCAGGGCGCGAGGTCCGCCAGCCCGGTCTCCTCGCGCCCCTCCCGCAGCGCGACCGCCAGCGCCTCCGTCTCCCCGGGATCGCCGTGCCCGCCGACGTGCAGCCACGCCTGCTGCCGCACGTGCCACCGCAGCAGCACCCGCCTGCTCTCCGGGTGCACGATCAGCGCGGACGCCGTGAAGTGCAGCGGCGTCCCCCGGTCCCACGCGTCCGCACCGCTCCCGAGGAGCCCCCGCGCCCGCTCAACGTCCGCAGCCTCGGCCGCTCCCCGCGCCCGGTACTCCCCGAGCAGTTCCGCAGGCCCCGTCCCACTCACCACGCCGACACCCTCCACACGCCCCTTGCCCTGCAAGCCCGTTGACCACGTCGACCCCACCGTACCGGGCACCGGCACTCCCCCGGCCGGATTAAATCCCGGCCGGAAGAGGACGGCGCGCCCGCGGGCCGTCGCCCCTACGGGCGTGTGAACGTCACGTGCGTGACGCCGCTCGGAGTCGTGACCGACTCCACGCGGAAGCGCTCCTCCAGGCCCTCAAGACCGTCCCACAGGCGCTCGCCACGGCCGAGGACGATGGGGACGACCGCGACGTGGAGGTGGTCGACCAGGTCCGCGGCGAGGAAGGCGCGAACGGTGCTCGGGCCGCCGCCGATCCGGACGTCCAGGCCGCCCGCGGCCTCGCGCGCCCGGTGGAGCACCTCGTGCGGGGTGCCGTCGACGAAGTGGAAGGTGGTGCCGCCGTCCATCTCGACGGACGGGCGCGGGTGGTGGGTGAGGACGAACACCGGGGTGTGGAACGGCGGGTTGGCACCCCACCAGCCGTTCCAGTCGTGGTCCTCCCAAGGCCCCTGCTGGGGGCCGAACTTGCGGCGTCCCATGATCTCCGCGCCGATGCCCTCACCCCACGCGCGCGCCACGGCGTCGTCGACGCCCGTGCTGCCGCCCTTCTCCCCGTGCATCTCGCGGAACGTCCGGGTGCCGAAGAACCACTGGTGGAGTCGCCCCCCGGCGTGGCCGAACGGCTGGTCGAGGCTCTGGCCCTCCCCGGTGCCGTAGCCGTCGAGGGAGATCGAGAAGTTGTGGACTCGCACGCGGGACACGACGTGGCCTCCTGCCATCGATCCGGTGCGGCGGCTCACCGCACTCACCGCTGCCGAGCGTAGCCGCGCCCGGCACCGGATCCCGGCAGGCACCGACGGCTGATGACAGCGGCGGCCGACCCGGCCGACACCCGCACCGGCACCGACCTCCTGACAGCCGCGGGCGCACCGACCGCGGACCCGCGGAAAGACGGATGACAACGATCAGCGGCGGACGACACCATGCCCGTCGCCGCCGGCCTCTGCCGTGACTTCTCGCCGCCGGCCGCGGCCGGTCCGGCTACTCGCGTGACCACTCGGTCTCGGCCTGGGGATCACCGAGCGTGTCCCGCCCCTGCCAGGCCCGGACCCTGATCGCCCGCGGGCAATACCCGCGGGCCGCCGATGTGATCGGGCTCCAGCGGATCAGGCCGGTTCACGCGCCTCCACGCCTGCCGGTCGGCTGCTGCCCACGGACGTCCCGGCTGACGGTCGGACGCCGCTGCGACCCTTGGTCACCCGCACGAGTGAAGGTCGGCGTGGAGCCGGATCGCCGGCGGAAGCAGGTCGGGGTTCGGTGCCTAACGTGGTCCGGAAAGTCACCGTCGGTGGGCCGGTCGACCGGCGTCGCCGTGTCCCCAGGGCCAAGAGGTATGTCATGAATCGTTTCATCACGCTCACTGCCGGTGTGGTCGCCGCGGTGGCCACCGCCTCCGGATGCAGCAGTTCCGGCACCACGGCTTCCTCGACTCCGACCGCGAGCACCGGCACGCCCACGACCGCCGCCGGCTCTGCCGCTCCCAGCGGAAGCGCCGCCACGGTGAAGACGGCGAGTTCGCCGTTCGGCCAGATCCTGGTCGACGGTTCCGGTAGGACGTTGTACCAGTTCAAGGCCGATACGGGTACGACCTCGACCTGCAACGGCACCTGTGCGCAGAACTGGCCCCCGCAGATCACGACCGGAGCACCCGACAGCAATGGAGTGACCCCGTCCCTGGTCGGAACGACCACCCGTTCGGACAACTCGACCCAGGTGACCTACAACGGCCACCCGCTGTACCACTTCTTCAAGGACACGAAGCCCGGGGAAACCAACGGCCAGGGCGTCAACGCCTTCGGCGCTTCGTGGTACGTCGTCAGTCCCAGCGGTGACGCGATCACCAGCGCAGCCTCCGCGGCGGCTTCGCCGTCGGCCAGCTCCACGGGCGGCGGTGGCAGCTACTGAGGCCCACTCCTGAGCCTGTGCAGCTGGGAGAGAGCTCGGCTCACGTCGCCGACCGGTGCGAACCCGCATGACCATCCCTGCTCGGCGCTCGGAATTCGAAACGGACCGCAGCCTCCGGCAGCCCTGCCAGTGCCCCCGTCTCCCCAGCGACGCATCTCGTCACGCCGGCCGTGATGGACTCCGTGACGTAACTGCGGCAACGGCTCGGCGGGCTCTCCGTGGAAGTGGAGGTCGCCTGCGAACGAGATCATCCGGCACAGGTGCTCCTCGAAGCGGGCGAGGACGCCCGTCTGGGCGTGGTCGGCTCCCGGGGGTCGGGGCCTGGGGACGCCTCACCCCCGGGCCGACCGGTACGGCGGTCGTCCGCCACACCCGCCTTCCCGTGGTCGTCGTACCGGCGGAGCACGACACCTCGCCTGCCTGACCTCCGACTTCAGGCCCGTGCTCCGGATGCTCGCTCAGGTGAGTACGGCGCCGCGCAGCAGGAGCAGGCCGACGTCGAGGGCGGCCAGGGCGAGGGTGGCCAGGAAGGGCAGCCGGCTGCGCGGGTCGGACCGCGGCGGCCACGCGACGACGAGTGCCAGCGCGCCGGTGAGGGCGAGTGAGGTCGAGCCCGCGGCGCCCACCCGCCCGGACGGCCCCAGGACGAGGACGAACGCCCCGGCGAGCAGCAGCACGGCGGCCAGGACCCTCGCCGGTCGCGGGCCGAGGCGCTGGGGCAGGCCGCGGACGCCCGTGGCCAGATCGCCGTCGATGTCGGGCAGGACGTTGGTGACGTGGGCGCCCGTGCCCAGCAGTGCGCCGGCGACCATCACCCATCCGGCCGGCCAGGGATGTCCGGGCAGCGCGAGGGTGACGAAGGCGGGCAGCAGCCCGAACGCCGCGGCGTAGGGCAGCCAGGAGAGCACCGTGCGCTTGACGCCCAGGTTGTACGACCAGGCCGCAGCGACCCCCACCAGGTGAGCCGTGGCGGCCGCGAGCCCGTTGGCCAGCGACAGCGGAACGCACAGCGCGAGCGCGCACCCGGAGGCGACGGCCACGGTCCGCGGGCGCACCGCGCCGGCCACCAGCGGCTTGTCACCCCGCCCGGTGGCAAGGTCCCGGTGCAGATCGACTCGGTCGTTGCACCAGCCCACCGACAGCTGCCCGGCGAGCACCGCCGAGGCCGTCAGCGCGCTTCCCGCCGGACCCCGCCCGGAAGCGACCGCCAGGGCGGTGACCACGGCGGTGACGGCGATCGAGGGGAGGGCGTGGGAGGCGGCCAGCAGCCCACGGACCGGGCCGCCCCCGCCCGGACGGGACCGCCCGGCCGCGGGTGTGTACCGGGATCCGACAGCGTGCACGGCCCCATGCTAGATCGGGCAAACTGCCGAATGCTGGCCATTTCATGATGAATAGTCACATTGGCCGTAGTCTGGCCAGATGACCAGAGTCGCCGCCGTCCACGGGGTGCTCCCGCCGCACCGGTACGAGCAGGACGAGATCACCGAGGCCCTCGCGGCGATGTGCCTTCCGCCCGGTGGGGAACGCGGAGTGCTGGAACGGCTGCACGCCACCTCGACCGTCGGCACCCGCCACCTGGTCCTGCCGCTGGAGCGCTACCAGGAGCTGGACGGCTTCGGGCAGGCCAACGACCTGTTCGTCGAAGCCGGGGTGGAGCTCGCCGAGCAGGCACTGACCGGCGCCCTTGCGGCGGCCGGGCTGGCACCCGAGGATGTCGACCTGGTGATCTCCACCTCCGTGACGGGCATCGCCGCGCCCTCGCTGGAGGCCCGGCTGGCCGGGCGGGTGGGCCTGCGGCCGGACGTGAAGCGCGTGCCCGTCTTCGGCCTCGGCTGTGTCGCGGGCGCGGCGGGCCTGGCCCGCCTGCACGACTACCTTGAGGGACATCCCGAACAGGTCGCGGTCCTGCTGTCGGTCGAACTGTGCTCGCTCACCCTGCAGCGCACCGACACCTCGGTGCAGAACCTGGTCGCCGGTGCACTGTTCGGCGACGGCGCCGGCGTGCTGGTGGCCGTCGGCCGGCGGCACCCGCTCGCCCGAGAGTGCGCGGGCCCCGAGGTGGTGGCCACCCGCAGCCGGCTGTACCCCGGCACCGAGCGCGCGCTGGGCTGGGACATCGGCGACACCGGATTCAAGATCGTGCTCGGCGCCGAACTGCCCGAGCTGGTCCGGCTGCACGTCGGCGAGGACGTCCGGTCCTTCCTCGCCGAGCACGACCTGAAGCCGCCGGACGTCACCGGCTGGGTCGCCCATCCGGGTGGGCCCAAGGTGCTGGACGCCCTGGGCGAAGCACTCGGACTGGACGCGCGGGCGCTGGAGTTGACGCGGCGTTCGCTGTCCCGGGTCGGCAACCTCTCCTCCGCCTCGGTACTGCACATCCTGCGAGACACCCTCGCGCTGTGCCCGCCGCCGCCCGGCACGCCCGGCCTGCTCCTCGCCATGGGGCCGGGCTTCTGCTCCGAACTCGTCCTGCTCCGCTGGTAGGTCCGTGTGCTCCCTTACACCCTGCTGATCCTCCTGGTGGCCGCCGAACGCCTCGCCGAACTCGCCGTCGCGCGACGCAACGCCACCTGGAGCCGTGCGCGCGGCGGCGTCGAGTACGGCCGCGGCCACTACCCCGTGATGGTCCTGCTCCACACCGGGCTCCTGGCCGGCTGCCTGGCCGAGGTCCGGTTCGCCGACCGTCCGTTCCCGCCCGCCCTCGGCTGGCCGATGCTCACCCTGGCACTCGGCGCTCAGGCACTGCGCTGGTGGTGCATCGGCACGCTGGGGCCGCGCTGGAACACCCGGGTCATCGTGGTACCCGGACTGCCCCTGGTCACCAGGGGGCCCTACCGGCTGCTCAGCCACCCCAACTACCTCGCCGTCGTCGCCGAAGGGGCCGCTCTGCCCCTCGTCCACGGCGCCTGGCTCACCGCGACCGCCTTCACCCTGCTCAACCTGCCCCTGCTCGCCACCCGGCTGCGCTGCGAGAACGCCGCCCTGGCCAGCTGCGCCGCGGTGCCGACGTGATCGACCTGCTGGTCGCCGGTGGCGGACCCGCCGGCCTCGCCACCGCGATCCACGCCGCCCTGACCGGGCTCGACGCGGTGGTCGTCGAACCACGGCCGGCCCCGATCGACAAGGCGTGCGGCGAGGGACTGATGCCCGGGGCCGTCCGCGCCCTGGCTGGGCTGGGGGTGGCCGTGGCCGGCCACCCGATCCACGGCATCCGCTACCTCGACGACCGCCACCGCGCCGAGGGCAGGTTCCGTCACGACGCCGGGATGGGCGTACGGCGCACCGTCCTGCACGCGGCGTTGTCGCGCCGGGCGGCCGAGCTCGGCGTGCCGATGCTGCCGGGGAAGGTCACCGCAGTCCACCAGGACGGCGACAGCGTCACCGCCGCCGGCCTCACCGCCCGCTACCTGGTCGCCGCGGACGGCCTGCACTCGCCCATCAGGCGGCAGTTGGGCCTGGAGCTCCCCGACCCTCGACCGCCGCGCTACGGACTGCGGCGGCACTTCGAGGTGGCGCCCTGGACCGATTGCGTGGAAGTCCACTGGTCCGCACTGGGCGAGGCCTACGTCACCCCGCTGGGCCCGGACCTGATCGGCGTCGCCGTCCTGACCGGCGAGCGAATGCCGTTCGACGCGCTGCTGCCCGCGTTCCCCGGGCTCCTGCACCGCCTCGCCGCCCGGTCCGTCTCCGCCGTCCGCGGCGCCGGACCGATGCGCCGGCGGGTCCGGGCCAGGGTGGCCGGGCGCGTCCTGCTCGTCGGCGACGCCGCCGGCTACATCGACGCACTCACCGGGGAGGGCATCTCGCTCTCCCTCACCGGCGCCGCCCACCTGGTGCGCTGTGTCCGCGCCGACCGACCGCAGCAGTACGAGCGGGCATGGCGGCGGGCCACCCTCAACCACCGCCTGCTCACCGACGCACTGGTACGCATCCGCGCCAGCCCGGTACTGGCCCCGCGAATCGTCCCGCTGGCCACCCGCGCTCCCGCGCTCTTCACCGCCCTGGTCAACCGCCTCACCTGACGGCGTCGCCGCACAGGGCGCTGCCGCCGCCACGCAAGCAACCCGCGTCGCCGCCCTCCAGCGCGCCATGGCCGGGAACACCTCGGCCGACACGACGACCACGTCTTTCAGGACGCCCACGCCAAGCCCCTTCACCCGGCCGCGGTCCGCCGGCGCTCCTGCCCGCCGTTGCCACGAGGTGTGGCAGGGGTAGACCGTGCACCGCCGTGCCACGGTCAGCTCCTTGCCGCCCTGGCCGGGTGCGTGCGTATCCGCCGGTGGAACGGGGTCCCGGTGCACGGCCTACCAGGCGGGGCGGGGGGCGGGAACCGCTCTCTGGTTTTCGTTATCGGGATCCGGTTCGTCGGTCTCCTGGGGGTCGACGCGAACGACGCGTCGACGAGGAGCGAAGGCGTATCCATGAGCAGTGAGTTCGAGACCGTGGTGATCGATACGGTGGTGTCCGAGCCGGACGCTGCGGGAGGCGGCCGGTCGGGGGTGTCGCGGCACGGGCGTGGGCGTGGTCGGCGGCGGGCTGTGGGGCGGCCGCGTGGGAAGGCGGCGGTTGCCGGGGTTGTGGGGCTGGTTGCGGTCACGGGTGGGGTGCTCGCTGCGGCGGTGTCCTCGGGGGGCGGGTCCGCTTCGCCGTCCGCCGCGGCCGGGGTGGTGTCGCCGGGACCCGGTGTCACGTTCGCCTCCTCGGTCCAGCCCACCGGTACGCCGAGTTGGGCGGGCACTGCGGCCACGACGGCGAGTGCCGCGGCGACCGCGACGGCGAGTGCCGCGGCGACCCCGTCGGCGAATCCGTCGACGACCGGTACGCCGACCGGTACGCCGAGCGGTACGCCTACCGTTCGCAAGACCCAGGCGAGGCCGGCGAGCAGTGCCCCGGTGATTCCGGCGAGCAGTGCCCCGGCGATCCCGGCGGGCCAAAAGCCCACCAGTCCCGCCACGCACGGCGCGCCGGTCGCGGGGACACCGGCGACCGGTACCGCTGCCCAGTTCGCCCAGCAGATCGTCGACGCGGTCAACGCCGAACGTGCCAAGGCCGGCTGCAAGCCGCTCACCGTGAACGCGAAGCTGCAGGCCGTGGCGCAGGAGCACTCCGACGACATGGCCGCCCGCAACTACTACGAGCACGACACCCCGGAAGGCGTCGACCCCGGAACCCGGATGACCAACGCCGGGTACGGCTGGCAGAACTGGGGCGAGAACATCTACGAGAGCCCGAAGGACCCCGCCACGGCCATGGATGGCTGGATGAAGAGTCCCGCGCACCGCGACAACATCCTGGACTGCGTCTTCACGGAGACCGGCGTCGGCGTGAACCTGAGCGCCAACGGGCCCTGGTGGACCGAGGACTTCGCCCGTCCCCAGTGAGCGGACGGTGAGCCCACCGCCGGCTCGATTTCTGTTGTTCCCACCCTCCCAGCAGGTCGCACACGGCGCGGGAGGAACGATCACCCAGGTGAGGACGTCGGACGCTGATGAACAGTGAAAGCGGCAGCGAGACGGTCGCCGCGGCGCAGGCAGGAGATGCGGCGGCCCGCGAACGGTTGATAGCCGACCACCTTCCGCTGGTCTACAACGTCGTCGGCCGCGCGCTGGACGGCCATGCCGACGTGGACGACGTGGTGCAGGAGACCATGCTCCGCGTCGTCAACTCCCTGGAGACGCTGCGCGAGCCGTCCTCCTTCCGGTCCTGGCTGGTGGCGGTGGCGATGAACGAGGTCCGCCGGCGCTGGACGGCCCGGAAGGCGGCACCCGTGCCGGGTCTGCAGGAGCTGACGCAGGTCGTCGATCCAGCCGCCGACTTCGTGGACCTGACCATCCTGCGGCTCGGCCTGACGGGCCAGCGCAGGGAGGTCGCCGAAGCCACCCGCTGGCTGGACGAGCGCGAGCGCGACCTGCTCTCCCTCTGGTGGCTGGAGACCGGCGGGGAGCTCACGCGGCCCGAACTGGCGACAGCCCTCGGCCTCACACCGCAGCACACAGCCGTACGGGTCCAGCGGATGAAGGAACAACTGGAGATCGGCCGCCTGGTGGTGCGAGCACTCGCCGCCGACCCACCGTGCGCCGAACTGACGGAGCTCACCACGGCCTGGGACGGAAAGCCGGCCGTACTGTGGCGCAAGCGCATCGCCAGGCACGCCCGGAACTGTCCACACTGCGCGGGACACCAGCACGGTCTGGTACCGGTCGAGGGACTGCTCGCAGGCCTCCCACTGCTGCTCCCGCCACCGCACCTGGCCTCACCGCACCTGGCCGCGTTCGCCACCACGGCCGCACAGCAGGCACTCTCCCGCACAGCGCCCGCGACGGCACGGTCGACCACCCCGACACGCAGGCGCCGCCCACGCGACGGGCGAGCGATCAGGACGGGCAAGGCAGCCGGGGCAGTCACGGTCGCCTTGACCGTCCTCGCCGGAGTGCAGATCCTCCGCCCCGGCCCGGAGCACACCGCGCCCGCTCCGTCGGTCGCGGTCACGCCCGCGTCCCCGGCGCCAGCCCCCACCACGCCGTCTCCCGAACCGCCCGCCACCGAACCGCCCACCACCGAGCCCCCGGCCCCGCCGCCCGCCACCACCGCTTCTCCGAAGGCCGCCACCACCCCGTCCGCACCTCGGAAGACCCTCGAACAGCAGCTCGTCGACCTGATCAACCTCCAACGGGCGAAGAACGGCTGCAGACCGCTGCGCGTCAACCAGCGCCTGCACGCGGCTGCGCAAGGGCACTCCAACGACATGGCCGCCGCCGGCTACTTCGACCACGTCGACCCGCACGGCGACCACGCCGACAGCCGCATGACCGCCTCCGGCTACCAGTGGGGTGCGTGGGCCGAGAACCTCGACCGGGACACGAGTTCGCCGAACACGGTGCTGAAGGACTGGTCGGACGGCGCGATTCACCAGCAGAACATGCTCGACTGCCAGTACACCGACGCCGGTGTCGGCGCCGCCCCCGACACGAACGGCCTGCTCTGGACCCTCGACCTGGGCAGCCCGGGCTGACCGCCCTGCCGGTCCGCCACTCGCGTGCCACTCGCGGCGGGCCAGGAACGACGACGGCTCGACGGACACGGTGGGGCGCGAGATGGGGCCGGTGATGCCCCGGCCTTCCAGTTCGGGGCACGACCAGCGCGGCAGCGGTGCTCCGGTCCCCGAACTGTTCGACGCCGTCCCCGAAGACGCGGGGATCCAGGTCGTGCTCAGCGGTGTCCGGGCCCCGCACGAACTCCTCATGGAGCGCTGGGTGCGGACCTGCCGCCGCGAGCTGCCGGACCGCGCCCTGATCGGGAACGAGCTGCCTCTACTCCACGCTTTGCGGGAGTTCGAGACGTTCTACAACGGCCACAGGCGGCACCAGGGCATCGCGGACGCCCGCCTCCTCTGCGCCGTTCCCCGGCCGATCGACAACCTGGAGAAGATCGCACGCCTCGACATACGCCGAACCGACCGACTCGGCGGCCTCCTCCACGAGTACCAACTTGCCCTCCGAGCAGGGCGGATGAGGTCTTCGGCAAGGGCAGTCGTGTCGCGCATCGGAGCTCATCTCGCGGCGCCGAGGTCGAGCGTCCACCACGGGCCGCCGTCGCCCGGGTGGACGCCGACCCCGATGTCGGTGAAGCCGCAGTCGAGGAGGCGGCTGCGGGCGCTCGGATCGGCCGTCCAGCCCGACGTCACCGTGGCGGCGTCCTGTTGGCCGCGGGCGTTGGCCTCGATCGCCGCCGTCCACAGGTACCCGGCCTCGTCGATCCGGCGTTCCGGGCCCGCCCCATCGGGGTCGACGCGCCCGAAGTAGTGCCGGGCCGCCATGTCGTCCGCGTGCCGTTGGGCGACGTACTGGAGCCGTGCATCGGTGCGGAGGGGAGCACACCCGAGGTCCCGGCGCTGCGCGTTCAGCATCGTGACCACCTCGGGGGCCGGTCCCCGGGCCGGGGCCGGCGTGGTCGACGACGGCGTGGGTGTGGCGGACGGGCGCAGCGCCGGGGAAGCGCTGGCGCGCGGGGACGACCCGGCCGACGGGGCAGCCGCCGGCGTGACCGGCGAGGTGACCGATGCGGCGGCCGACGGGATACCGGACGGGCTCTGCGTCCCCATGGGAACGGCGGCGGAGGCCGCCGGTGACGCGGACCCGGCAGCGGCCATGGCAGGGGGCCCGTCGGGCGGCGCGGGACGAGCCGCCGCGGCCTGCGGCGCGTCGACCGGGCCCACCAGCACGACGGACGGTGCCTGCGCCGGGCCCCCGCAGCCGAGGGCGGCGAGAGCACAGACGCCGGCCACCGCGCCCGCTGCCGACAGCCAGACCCACACGCGCATCGGCACCGCGGCAGCCGGCCGTCGCCTGCCCGAACGGCGGCGGCGATATCCCTCGCCGGCGGGCGCACCCAAGGACACCCCCGCCGCCAGAGCACCGGGCAGCGGTACCAGCGGCAGTCCCCCGAGCACGACCTCGGCAGGCATCATGGCACCGGAGCACCGGAAGCAGGCCACGCACCCGGCGGCGTGGTCGGCGATCCGCTCGCGCCAGCCGGGGTCCGGCACGCCGCTCCAGGCCTCGACCAGGGCTCTCAGCTCCCTGCAGCCGGGCACGGCCGCCAGCGCCCGCTGAGCAACCCGGGCGGAGGTGAGGCCGCCTGCCAACCGGTCCAGCAGTACCGCCGCGTGTTGGCGCGAGAGGTCCAGCGCCTCAGCCAGCTCGGGCCGGTCCAGGACGCCGCAGGACTCCAGCCACCACAGGGCCAGCACGTCCCACCCGGTGTCGCCGAGCCACCTGGTGGCCTCCGCGATCTCCCGCCGCTCGCCGGTCAGCTCCAGCCGTACGACCGTGAGGTCGACGAAGTCGACGGTGGGCGGGGCCGGTTCCTCCAACCCTCCGCCGCCCGGGGCGGCGGAGGGCGGAGGGACGGTCCGGCTGTGCCGCCGGACCTCGTCCACCGCGATCGCCGCCAGCCGTAGCCGGAGCCGGGCTGCGGCGTCGGGGCCACCATGCGCCCTTATCGCCCGCACCACCGTCGCACGGGCTACGGCGGCACGCACCGCCTCATCTGTGCCCGGACACCCGTCGAGTGCCCGCCCGACGATGTTGTAGGCCAGGGGCAGCGCCTCGGCGAGGAGCCGAGCGGTCGTCTCGTCGTCCTCGGACCGCGCCCGCACCCCGGGCCCGCTCGCAGTCAGCATCTGTCGTCCGCTCTCTTCATCGGTCTCTCCACTGCCGCGCCCGGCCGGTCGACGTCGCCGGTCAACCGGGCGCGGCGGGACGGGGGGACATCCCACCGGGCCCGACGGGGCCGCCAGGGCGGCTGCCAGGAAAGGTCGTCCGTCCGTGCCCGTTCCCACCGCGCGCGCCACCCGGGCGGGGCCGATGGCCTCGTACCCGCTCGTCGCTGCTGCCCCGGACGGCGGTGCTGCGGCCTGGCCGGCGGCGCCGGCCTGCGGGCGGCCGAGGCTGGCGTGCAAGACTGCCAGCCGACGGCGCGCGCGCAGCCGAGCGAGACGCTCAGCAGGGCGAACCGGCGGCCCCGAAAGCGACGGCGGTGACGGCTCGGCTGTCTGGCGGCAGGCATGGAACTCCTCTCCTGGCAGGGAACGGCAGCGGGGCGGGTGGGCGCGTGGGCGCACGTCCGCGGGTCCGCCGACCGCCTATCGGGAGGTGGCAGCGGGCACGGGTGGCCGACTCGGCGGCATGGGTGGCGCAGTGAGCAGGACATGCGCGTACAGGCCCATGGCCGCGGCTGTCGCGACAAGAATGAACGGTCGGCGAATGCCGAGCAGGGCCGGCAGCGACCGCAGCGATCCGCCCGGCGGCAGGTCGGTCCGGTGTCGGCGCCGAGGTGCCCGATGGTTCATCGCGACCCCCTCCCGCCCGCCGCCCTCGGCGCTGGCGGGGAGGACCCGGGACGGATCGAGCCGATGCGGTCGCGGTGGTCCAGCAGCTCCCTCGGCATGTCGAACGCGACCGCGGCCACCGTCTGTTCGCCCAGCGGGGTGTCGCGGTGGTAGGTGGCGACGAAGCGCTCGGAGCGCAACGAACCCTCCACGACCTCGATCCGCTCCCCCAACGCCGGGAGCCCGACGGCCTGCAGGCGCGTGCCGTGCTGCTCCGACCAGAACCGGGGGGCGGGAGTGAACGGCATCGCCCGGTCGGGCCCCCACAGCAGCGAGTCCGCGGCGTGCTGGCCCATCTCGACCGCGTGGATGAGGTGTTCGACCCGGCGGGGCACGGCGTCGAAACGAAGGTTGGGCCAGCGGGCGACATCGCCCGCCGCCACGATGTCCGGAACGAGTCGCCCTGCCCGGTCCACGGCGTGGCAGCCCGCGCTGCACAGGACACCGTCGGAGACGTCCAGTCCGCTGCCGGCCAGCCAGTCCGTCCGGGGCACACCGCCCAGGCCGAGGACGGCGAAGTCGGCCTCGACCGTCCCACCGTCGTCCAGCCGCAGACGCAGGCCGTCACCGGTGTCGGTCCACTCGGTGATCCGGGTGCTCAGCCGGACATCGACACCGGCCCGTGCCTGGATGCGCCCGACCACCCGGCCGAGCCGGGTGCCCAGCACCCTCCGCAGCAGCGGCGCGCTGTGCACCACGAGCGTGACGTCCAGTCCCATCTCCCGGAACGTGCAGGCGAGTTCGCAGCCCACGAAGCCACCGCCGAGGATCAGCACGCGGCGGGCGCGGGCCGCGTACACGGCCTGCCGGATGGCATCGGCGTCCTCCGACGTCCGCACGGTGCGGATGCGTTCACTGGCGACCGGGGTCTCCGGCAGGCGCTTCGCGTCCACGCCGGTGGCGATGACCAGTCCGTCGTAGTACAGCCGTTCACCGCCCCGGAGGAGCACGTACCGGCTCACCGGGTCGAGCCCGGTCAGGTGGGTGCCGAGCAGTCGGTGGGCGTCCAGCGGCTCGTCGGCCCGGAAGGCGAGGTCCGCGCGGTTCAGCTTGCCGGAGAGGAACTGCTTCGACAGTGGCGGCCGGCTGTACGGCCGGTGCAACTCCTCTCCCACGAGCACGAGTTCACCGTCGAAGCCGCGTTCGCGCAGGCGGGCCGCTGCGCTCAGCCCGGCCAGGCCACCTCCGGCGACCACGATCCGCCGACCGCCGGACGAGGCGCCGGGGCGGCGCCGACCGGTACGACGCCCCGCACCGGGACGGGCGCCGGCCCGGACGGTGATCGCCTGCATCGGGCAGCAGCGAGCCGCCTGGCGGGCCTGGGCGGCGAGCCGGGCCGGGAGGTTCGCCGTGTAGTGCAGTGAGCCGCTCTCCGAGATCCGGAAAACCTCGGGGGCCTCCTGCTGGCAGATGCCGTAGACGTGGCAGCGGCTGTTGTCCACGCTGACCTTCACCGGCCCGCTCTCGGCCAGAAGTTCGGGCCGGACCGGCAGGACGGGCCAGGGGCGGACCGACGTCGGCGGAGGCAGGACCGGATCCGGCGTGCCGATCACCGTGCGCTGCCCGGGTCGTTGTCGAAGACGCGCCGACGGAGCCTGGACTCCGAGGGCAGCACCCGGGTCATGAAGACGAAGAGGCAGGTGCCCGCACCGGCGGCGACCGTCACCGCCACCCGGTCGAAGTGGCGCGGCTCCGGATGCACGGTGAAGATGTGCAACCAGACGAGCGCGAACGCCGCGTACCCGAGCTGGTGGAACCTCAGCCAGCGCCGGTACCCGAGGCGCCGTTGCAGCCAGACCGAGCACCCGACCGCGATGCCGAGCTCGGTGCCCAGGATGCCGAAGCCCACGGGGACCCTCTGCAGGCCACCGGTGAACGGAACGACGAGTTCGTGCGCGCCGATCTCCCAGACCGGCTGGTAGCGGAAGGTCACCCCGTGGACCCCTCCGAAGATCAGGGCGGCGAGGGCGATGGTCATGTGCGCGCCGTACACCGTGGGCCGGTTGACGATCCGCTGGAACCAGCGCATGCGCAGCACCGCGCCGAGGACGACCGCGACCACCATGAGCACGTAGGAGATCAGCGCCATCAGCCGGGCGATCCTGTGGACGCCCGAGTCGTACGTCACGTGCTTCTCGTACGCGTCCAGCGGCGAGCCGGGGATCGGGGCCGCTCCGGCCCCGTGCGCCCCGAGGAGCACGGACAGCACGTGCGGCGCCGCTTCAGCAAACATGGTCAGGATCAGTCCTTGCCTTCTCGTCCGGGCGGGCGTCCCTGAACGGCATCCCACATCAGGGACGCCCGCGAGCGCTCGACGACCGGTGCCGGAACGGCGGGGGAGTGTGCCGTCCGTCGCCGACGGAGCGAGTCGGCCACCCCGGGGGAGGGCGGGCCGACGGGACCGATCGTAGGCAACTCGGACACGCACGGATCGCCGCTCACAGAAGGCCCTAAAGAACCCATAAGGTTCTGCTCACCCGCCCGTCGGGCGTCGCCATCGCCACCGTCCCCGCCCCGGACGGCCCGCGTCGGCGGCCCGGTGGTCCTGAACCGTGGCACGGCCGAGCTCGACCTCCACCCGGGCGCCGCCCGCCGCACCGCGCAGAATGCGCAGCTCACCACCGGTCGACGAGGCCGCACGCCGGGCTATGTCCAGGCCCAGCCCGGTGGACCCGCCCGTGCTGGCGCCCCGCGACAGGGCCAGGCCCGGATCCGGGATCCCGTCCCCGTCGTCCTCGACCACCAGGCAGGCGCCCCGCGCTGCGGGCAGGACGCTCACGCGCAGGGCCGTCCCCCGGGCGGTGTGCCGGAAGACGTTGCCCACCAGGGAATCCACGACCGCGCCGAGTTCATCCGCCGACAGGGCCACGGGCGTCGGAACACCGGTGGCCGTGAAAACGCACTCCCGGTCCTGCTGTGCCGCCAAAACCGACCAGAAACGGACCCGTTGACGCACCACTGCGGAGACCTCGCAGCCCCCGTCGTCCCGCCGAGCGGGACGTGCCTCCGACGCCCCGTCCTGCCCGGACAGGTGCCGGGCGGGCCGCGTCCGGGCAGTGCGGATGATCGAGTCCACTTCCGACTCCAACTGGCGGATCGCAGTGGTCATCCGCTCCGCACCAGGCACATCGCCGACCTGTTCGTCGGCCAGGTGCAGTGCGGTCAGCGGTGTCCTCAGCCGGTGCGACAGATCGGCGATCAGCTCCCGTTCGTTGTCGAGCAGTTGCACGATCCGCTCGGCCATCGCGTTGAACGCCGAGCCCGCCTCGTGGAGTTCCCTGGGACCGGCGGGCTCCACCCGGACGTCCAGATCGCCCGCCCCGAGCGCGTTCGCGGCCTGGGACAGGCCGCGCGAGGAGCGCACGACCCTGGAGCCGAGCCGGTCGGCGACCAGCACCGAACCGGCCACCAGCAGTGCGGCCAGCACGGACATCACCGTCCAGCCGGTGGCCACCCCCCGGACCAGCTCCTCCTCCGGAACGAACGCCTCGACCACAGCGACCCGGTCGCCGCCCAGCAACACGGGCTGCAGATAGTCCCAGCCGCCGGGCACGTCGCGGCCCGCCGACTCGCGGTCGGCCGCCGCCACGCTCAGCTGCCGCTCGGAGGCATGGCCGACACCGATCACGGTGCCATCCGGCAGATGGACACAGAGCCGGTCCGACGCGTCGAGGCCCGCCACCACCTGGCGCACCGCCGCCGGATCGGTGGACACCGCCAGAACGGGCGCCAGTACAGCGGCACGCTGCTGCGCCGACTGCGTCGCCTGACTGTGCACCTGGGTGCTCAACAACAGACCGAGGGGGATCAGGAAGGACAGCGCCACCATGGAGGTCACAGCCAGTGCGACCATGGCCAGGGTGGCTCTCACAGCGGAGAGACCAGCTTCACACCGACGCCGTGAACGGTGTGCAGGTAGCGCGGCCTCGCGGCGCGCTCGCCGAGCTTGCGCCGCAGGCAGGAGAGATGGACGTCGACGGTCTGCTCGTCCACGTAGGGCTGGCGCCACACCTCGGCGAGGATCCGCTTGCGGGACACCACCCGCCCGGCGTTCTCCGCCAGGAAGGCGAGCAGGTCGAACTCACGGCGCGTCAACCGGATCTCCTGACCCGCCAGGTGCGCGGTACGCGCGAGCGGGTCGACGCGCAACTCGCCGACGACAACCGGCGGCCGCTCCCCGTCGGCCGCGTCCGACGCCCCGCCGGCGGCAGCGGAATGCGGCCCGTACGCCCTGGCCGGCGCTTCCGCCCCGGCCGCCACGGGTGCGCAGCGGCGCAGCACGGCGGACAGGCGGGCGGCCAACTGGGCTCCGGAGAAGGGCTTGACCAGGTAGTCGTCGGCGCCGGCTTCGAGAATCCTGATGATCTCCCGCTCGTCGTCGCGTGCGGTGGCCACCAGAACCGGGACACGGGACAGGCCGCGGATCATGCGCAGGACGTTCTCGCCGTCCAGGTCCGGAAGCCCGAGGTCCAGCACGACCGCGTCCGGCGGGCACTGGGTGATCTCCTGCAGGGCGCTGAATCCGGCGGCGACGCCGCGCACCGTGCGACCGCTCGCGGTCAGCGCCTTGACCAGCGATGTTCGAATGATCGGGTCGTCTTCGACGACGAGGACGGACGTCATGCGGCACACCGTAACCGATGGGCCAGGATGTCCCCATGAAGCCCGCATTGCGCTATCCGCTCATCTGGCTGGGGTGCACGGCCATCGGCGTCACCGCGGTCGCCCTGACGGTACGTGCGGCGATCCGTCCCGCCACGGCCGGTGTTCCGGCAGCCCGTTCGATCCCCACCACCGTCGTCACGGTGACCCCCGTGCCGGCAACGACGACGCCGACGGCCACCGCGGGCCCGACGCCGACTGCCGGCGCCGCCCTCTCCGCCACGCCGTCCGAGCAGGCGACGTCCACGCCCGCACCGACGCTTGCCACCCCGAGGATCTCGATGGGCAGGGTGGAACCGACCACCGGCCGTTCCCGGCACCCGTCGGCCGACCGCGGTCCGTCCGGCTGCTCCCAGGACGCCGTGCTGAGGACGTACCAGGCCGCCGGCGGTACGGCGACCGTCGCGGTGGACCCCGGCGTCATCTGCCTGGTGTCCGCGGTGCCGGCCTCCGGCTACACGATGAAGGTGAAACAGCCCGGCCCCACCTCGCTCGTGGTGGACTTCTCCGACGGCACGCAGACCTCCGAGATCAGCGTCACCAGCAGCTGAGTCCGGCACGGGCAGCGACGGCGCCGATGGCCCGATGCCGCCGACGGGTGGCATCGGGCCGGCTCAGCGGCACTCCCCGGCTACGGCAGGAAGTACATCGGGTTCGGCAGCTTGAACGTCCGGTCGGCGTGACCGCCGGACAGGTCGCTCTGCTGGTCGCCGAAGTTGCCCACGATGTCGTAGCCGAGGCTCTCTATGTGGGCCCGGGTACCGGACTTGTACTCCACGACGGAGCAGTTCGCGCCGCAGGGCAGGTAGGACGGAGGCGTGCTCTTGTCCTTCATGAACAGGTGCGCCGAGTCCGCGGCGGGGAAGCCGACGGCGGCGAGGTTGGCCGCAGTGGCGGCGCGCTGGGACTCGGGACGGCCGGTGACGTAGAAGACCGTGTAGCCCTGCTGCTGCGCCCGGGTCGCCAGGTCGTTCATGCCGAAGACGGCCGGCATGGTCTTGGTGGCGATGTACTGGGCGTTGCTGACGGGGTTGTAGACGAACGTCGTCTCCAGCTCGTAGTTGTACGTGGACAGCGAGGTGTCGTCGACGTCGAGGACGATGGCCCGGTGCTCGCCGTGATCGCGCTTCGCGCGCTGGGCCAGGTACTTCTCGGCCTGGTTCTCGATGCCGCGCACCTGCACGGCGTAGTTGCCGTCGGAGGAGGGCCAGTGCTCGCCGTTGGCGTCGACGGTGTCACCGTAGTACGCCTTGATCGCGGCCACCTCGTCGGTCATGTTGGTGATCTGACGGTCGGTCCGGGGTGCTTTGGCATCCGCCGACGCAAGTCCTCCGCCGGCCACCACCGCGCCGGCGACCACGCCGACGGCAAGGGCGGCCAGGCCGCGGGCAGGTGACGTCAGGGTACTTCTACGCATGAGGGTTGGCTCCTTCTGCCGCGCGCCACGAGGGACGCGACTCGCCCGTCGAGCTGTGCGGCGGCTCCGTGCTGCCCCGCACCGTAGGGTCGGTGAACCTGGCAGGTCAAGACACGTCTACGCGCATGGTCTACGCGCGATGCCGAACGGATCGCGTCTCAGTAGATGGAATATCAACCCGATTGCCTTCTACAGACTGTTGCCAGGAGTTCAGGCTGTGGCAACCTTTCGTCCACTTCGCCGGATCACCACCCGGTCGACGCGCACCGTCGTCCCCGCGCGCTGCCCTTCCTACGCGCCGCCGTGCCCGCACATCGTCGTGCCCGCGCACTGCCGTTCACGCGTACCCCCTTCCCCGCCTCACAAGGAGTCAGCATGGGCCCCCGACGCCCCACCGTCGTCGCCCTGGCCGCAGCCGCAGCCCTCGGCGCAGGCCTGCTCGCCGCCCCTCAGGCCCTCGCCGCCGGCGAGCACCCCGACGCCCACCATCGCGAGAGCGGATGCGTCATGCGAGCCGGAGACCACCCGGTCGACCACGTCATCTACCTGACGTTCGACAACGTGCACTTCACCCGCGACAACCCGAACGTGCCCTCCGACCTGGAGCAGATGCCACACCTGCTCGACTTCCTGGAGCACAACGGCACCCTGGACAGTGCGCACCACACCCCGCTGATCGCCCACACCGGCAACGACATCCTCACCCAGCTCACCGGCCTGTACGGCGGCAACCACGGACAGCCGGTCTCCAACTCCTACCGCTACTACAAGCCGGACGGGACGAGCGCCTCCGCCCGGACCTTCGCCTACTGGACCGACGGCATCGCCGACCCGGCCACCCCCACCCCCGGCGACACCGCGCCGACCATGGTCACCCCGGACGGCCGGAACACCCCCGCCCCCTGGACCGCCTACACCCGGGCGGGCTGCGACTTCGGAACGGTCTCCACGGCCAACACCGTGCTGGAGAACACCACCTCCGACATCGACAAGGTCTTCGGCCCCGGCTCCCCCGAGGCCGCCGAGGCCAAGGCCGACCCCGTCCGGGCCCAGGCCGACATCGTCGGCATCGGCGTCCACTGCGCGCAGGGCTCCGCGCACTGCGCCACGCCCGCCGCCCGGCCGGACCTGCTGCCCGACGAACCCGGCGGCTACCACGGATACCGGGCCCTCTACGGCGCCCGCAGCGTCGACGCCGTGATCTCCCCCGACCACCCGGTCCGCGCGATCGGCGGAGCCCCCGTCACGGACAAGGCCGGAAACCCCGGATTCCCCGGCTTCGACTCGACCTCCGCCGACAACACCCTCGGCTACCTCGCCACCATGCAGGAAGCCGGCGTGCCCGTCACCTACGGCTACATCTCGGACGCCCACGACCGCTACCCCGGCGGCAGCGCCTACGGCCCCGGCGAAGCCGGATACGTCGCCCAGCTCAAAGCCTACGACCAGGCCTTCGACGGCTTCTTCCAGCGCCTGGCCAAGGACGGCATCACTCCCGCCAACAGCCTCTTCGTCGTCACCTCCGACGAGAACGACCACTTCGTGGGCGGCAAGCCCAGCCCGGCCGGCTGCGACGGCGTCACCACCCCCTGCAGCTATCAGCGGATCGGCGAGATCAACGCCAACGTCCGCGGACTGCTCGCCACCCAGCAACACCTCACCACCCCCTTCCAGCTGAAGTCCGAGTCCGCCCCGAGCTTCTACCTCGACGGCAACCCCGCCCCCGACGCCACCACCACCCGCGACTTCGAACGCGCCGTCTCCGAACTGACCGCGGTCAACCCGCTCACCGGCACCACCGACGCGATCAGCCACCGACTCGCCGACCGCGCCGAGATGAAGCTCCTCCACATGGTCACCGGCGA
This sequence comes from Kitasatospora sp. NPDC048722, assembly GCF_040650235.1. NCBI lineage: Bacteria > Bacillati > Actinomycetota > Actinomycetes > Kitasatosporales > Streptomycetaceae > Kitasatospora > Kitasatospora sp. NPDC048722. Next base: position 78,343 of record NZ_JBEZGX010000021.1, on the reverse strand, counting down.
TCCCCTGCGCACCGCCACCTTCACCGACTTCCTCGACCCGAACTACCTCGCCGTCGCCGGCGCCGCGAACTGCGCGACCCCCTGCGTGGGCCTGAACGCGGAGGAGGCCTGGAACCACGGCGACTTCGCTCCCGACATCAACACCACCTGGCTCGGCCTGGCCGGCCCCGGCGTCAGGCGCCTCGGCGCGACCGGCGCCGTCTGGTCCGACCACACCGACATCCGCCCCACCATGCTCGCCCTGCTCGGTCTGCACGACGTCTACGCCCACGACGGCCGCGTCCTGACCGAGTTCCTCGCCCCCCGCGCACTCCCGAGGAGTCTGCGCGCCGCGGACCAGGCCGACAACCGGCGGCTGGCCGCCGACTACAAGCAACTCAACGCCGGAGTTGGAGAGTTCGCCTCCGCCACGCTCGCCGCCGCCACCACGGCCGCCGCCTCCGACACCCCCGGCGACACCCGCTACAAGGACACCGAAGCCAAGCTCGTCAGCCTCGGCGAACAGCGCGACCGCCTCGCCCGGCAGATCGGCGACCTCCTCGACCCCACCGCCCCCGGATCCGGCCGGCTCACCCCGGCAACGGCCAGGAACCTCGCCCGCCAGGCCGAGGACCTGATCCACCAGGCCGACCAGCTCGCCCGCGGCTGACCCACCACTCGGCGGTGGGCGGAACCTCCCCGCCCACCGCCGCAGCGTGTCCACCCACCACCCCACGTCACCCGCGCCCAGGACTCACCCATGCCCCGAACTTCCGCCCGCCGGGCAGCCCTGGCCGCCACCGGCCTCTGCGGCCTGCTGGCCGGCAGCTGCGCCTCCGGTCAGGCCCCCGACAACTCGCCCGCGGCCCTGCGGGCCCGGCTGCCGCAGTCGATCCGCGCCACCGGTGAACTGCGCATCGGCTCCTACCTCAACTACGTCCCGGTCGAGTTCAAGGACGGCGGCGGCGCGCCCACCGGCCTCGACCCGGAACTCGCCGCAGCCCTCGGCTCCTACCTCGGCCTGCGCGTCAAGATCCTCGACATGCCCTTCAGCGACCTCATCCCGGCCGTCCAGTCCGGGAAACTCGATCTGGCGATGTCGGCCGTCATCGACACCCGCGACCGCCAGCAGGGCACGGACGCCACCGGTCACGTCACCAACCCCGGCGTGGACTTCGTCGACTACTTCCTCACCGGCACCTCGATCCTGGTCAAGGCGGGCAACCCGCTGGGCCTGTCCACCCTGGACAGCCTGTGCGGCCACACCATCGCCGTACAGACCAACTCGGTCCAGATCAAAGTCGCCAAGGCGCAGTCCGCCGCCTGTACCCGGACCGGCAGACCGCTCAGGATCGACTCCACGGACACCGACGGCCAGGCCGTGGCCGAGGTCTCCTCCGGAACCGCCGTCGCCGACCTCAACGACTACCCCGCCGCCTCCTACAACACCACCGCGCCGAACCGCAGAGGAATGTTCCAACTGGTCGGCAAATACCAGGAGTCGAACCTCTACGGGATCGTGGTCAGCCGGGACCGGAAGGACCTGTCGGACGTGCTGTCCCGCGCGGTCGACCAGCTGGTCAGCAACGGTACCTACCAGAAGATCCTCGACAGGTGGAACGTGGGCAACGGTGCCGTCGTCAGCGCCACCGTGAACGCCGGGCTCTGATCCCGGCCCCACACCGACGGCCGGGGACGGCGGGCCCGGGGCAGTGCGCCCCGGGCCCGCCGCCGTGCACCGATCCGGCCCGCCGCCCCGTGGCCCGCTCCCGGCGGGACTCGGCCCAGCTGCGGGAAAGCGTTATCTCCACGCTCCGTTCCGTTCTCCTTCATCGCCGGCCCTCCCACCGGCGTTCCCTGGACCACACGGAGCAACGACACATGCAGTTCCACGAAGACCGGCCGACCCAGCACATGCCCCCGGTAAGCGGAGACGGCCGGTCCCCCGACGGTCACCGCGAAAAGGGCCGCGGACGCCGCCGCGACAACCGGAACACGAGACGAGTCACCATCGGCCTGTCCGTCATCGGCGCCGCCGGCCTGTCCTTCGCCGGCGTCGTCCTGGTCACCACGACGGACCCGGCGTCGAACACGGCCGGTAGCCACGGCGCCCCGATCAGCGCGGCGGTAGCACCGACCGCAACGGACCTTGCCACCCCGGTCACCACGGTTTTGACCCCCACTCCGACCTCGCTTACGGCTCCCGCGGCCCCGTCCCCTTCGGCGACCCCGTCACCCACCAGCACCCCCTCCCCCCTCAAGCCCACGCCCCGGCCCGTGCCAACGCCCGCGCGAGCCGCACACCCCTCGACAGCCACCACCACTGGACCGGACCCGAAGCCCGCGGCCATCGCGCCGGCCCCCCAAGCCCCCGCCGGTCCCGCCGGTCTCGCCGCCGGACCGGTCGGACCGGACCCGGTGCTCCCGGGCCCACGCTCGTCCTCCCAGTCCGTCACCGACGCCGAGGCCGAGTCCCTGCAACTGCTCAACGGCGAGCGCGCCACGGTCGGGCTCCCTCCCCTGACCCTCAAGGCCGACCTGAGCGACTACGCCCGCAACTGGGCCCACCACATGCGCGACAACGGCTTCGGCCACTCCAGCAACACCGACTCCCAGTACCTGGTGACCGGCACCCGGACCTGGATCGGCGAGAACATCGTGTGGTGGAGCGACGCCTCGATGACCGCCCAGGAGGCGGCGGAGAAGTTCCAGTCGATGTGGCGCCACAGCCCCGGCCACTACAAGGCCCAGACCAACGCCTCGTTCACCGAGGTCGGCGTCGGCATCTACCACGACGAAACCGGCTGGTGGGGAGTGCACAACTTCTCCGACGGCCGGTAGGACCGGACCGAGACCGTGGCCCCGGCGCCTCCTCCCAGGTGCGTCCCCGCCGGGATCCTCATGAGGCGGTCGGGGCAACGGGGGGACCCGATGGAGGCAGCCGCCGAGGCGACGTCGGCCCGTCGGTCGGATCACGACTCGCATCCGCGGACCCCTCTTCCCGCTCGCCGGGCCGTCAAGCGCCCGGCAGTGGGCCGGCTCCCTTGTGCCGGAACTCGCCTGCCAGCCCTCTGCGGCCTCCGCGCGCTCGCGGTCGTCGGCCGATTCTCCCACTCGCGCTGTCGCACCGATGGTCACCGTGCGTAGATGATCAGGGGTCGCAGACAGGTCCCCGAGCGGGCCTGCGGAGGCGTCCGGGAGAGGCCGCGCGACGCCTCCGGCGTGAGGCCACGGAACCGGCTGACGTCTTGAAAGATTCGGAGTCGGTCGCGCAACTGCCGGAAAACATCGCCGGATTGCGTCATGGGGGTGTCGAAAGATCGATGGCTACGATTCGGTCTCGGTCACCTTGGGTGGTCGGTTTCGAGACAGAAATGCCCACTGAGAGACCCCTTGACCCCCGGATGCGACCACTTCGAGACCGCTTGCTCCCCGGCCGGTCCCCAGTCTCATGCGAACAACCGTTTGTTGATTCTGGCGCCATGTAACGCAAAAGGCCGCCAACCTGGGATTTCTCCCGGCCAGCGGCCTTCCGACATTCTGTCGGGACGACAGGATTTGAACCTGCGACCCCTTGACCCCCAGTCGCCCGGCGATGTGCATCGCTGCACGTCAGACCGTAGACAGCACGCGCTGTCCGTTGACCGAAGCACACCTCGGTGCGTGGTGGTGCGCAGCGCGTGGTCCCTGGCAGTCCCCCGGCTGGCTGCAACCCGGATCTGCCTCAAGCCGCGGAAGCAGGAGGCTGGTCCGGCCGACCTCGGCTACGCGGGACTCACCTGAGGGCGCCGTCACCACTGCCCGCGCTGCCGTGCCCTTCTCGCGCGAACTGGATCAGCCCTCGCAGTAGTCCGCCCCGGTGCCGACTGCCCCAGCTGATCGGTGTCAGAGCCACCTGCGGAGGGCTTGTCGTGCGGGGCGTCAGGGCCGGCGGCTTACGCTCGGGAGCTTGCCGTCGAACTCCCGACCGGCCCGATGGCCGCTCTCGCCAACCTGGTCTTTCTCGGCACCCGGACGACACCCAGTCACGACTGAGCTTTGAGGCGGCCCGCACCCGGACGCACCGTTTAGCCCGCGCTTGGGGACACATCGCAGTACCCTCGCGCGATAGGCTTGATGAGCAGCAGCGCTGACTTGAAGTCAGCAACACCGCACACCTCGTGAGGATAGTTTGGACCTCCCCTACCAGGCGTGGCAGCAGGCGCTGGAGGACGAATTCTTCGGCTCAGCGCAGGCTGGCCGCCCGACCTTGTTCTATGTCGATGACGATGTCGAGCGGGAGCTCCGGAAGCGCTACGGTATCGGTGTGCCGCTAGCCGAGTGTGTGGGCCGTTTCCTCAACTCTGGCACGGATCGGCCCTACGCCCCAGTGGAGACATACCGCTGGCGGAAGTGGAAGGAAGACAAGGAAGCGATCCCTGCGTTCCTGCCACTGCTCGCCGCCTCCGTGCTCGCGGCAACGAGGATGGTGAATGACGGGCACCACCCGGTGAGCGCCTATCACGTCCGCTTCTCCGAGCTGCTGACCAACCGTGAAGACCTCCTTCGCGGTGAAGAGTTCGAAGCAGTGTCACAGATGTGGCAGGTCCTTGCGCGGTGGCAGCACAGCCAGGGCACGGCCCGTGGTGTCTGCACCATCCCCGCCGCCGCGGACCTGCCGCGCAACCAGTCGAGGATCGGCTTCCCGCTGTCCCAGGCACTGCTGAACGGCGGCGACCGGCAGGCACTTCCGGAGATCTTCGCAAAGCTGCGAAGCCACAACTCCGGCGCCTGGCCCCTTGACGGAGAGACCTTGCTGGCCACTCTGGAACAGTGGGGCTGGGACAGCAGGTTCTCGGCCGGCTTCCGACGGGCGAAGAAGGTTCCCGATTTCCGTTCACACATAGCCCGGCTCCTGGGCAAACTCGCTGTGTCCTGGGACAGCACGGCATTCAAGGCGAGCCGCGGCAGCGGGCGGACCGAGCTGCTTGTGAAGTTCGAGGCCGGCAGGCTGTCCTGGCTCGCTCGCGTCCCAAATGCGGGGGCGCCGCACATCAGCCTTTCCGGTGGAGTGGTCCTGGAACGGCTCGCTGACACCGCCTACTACTCGGTCGACGGGCTGGGCGTGCCAGATGCACGGAACCTGAACCGTTGGCTGAACGCCAGCTCCGATGAGGCAGCGCTGAACCGGTCGCCGACACCCGTGCTGGCGCTCGGGCGCGACGATGTCCTGGGCACCTGGGTGAGTGCCAGCGCCTTTGTCCCCGGTGAGGAATACATAGTGCTGGCGGCGCCTGAGGCACAGTCGGACGTGCGGCGCCTCCTGGACCGGGCCGCGTCTCCAGGCCGGCCCAGGGAGGGAGGGAGGCTGCCGTGGGTCCCTGAGGGCTGGGCCGTCCACACGGGAGTGGTCTTCAACAGTGCCGTGACACTGCGGCGGGCCGTCAGTGAGATCCAGGGCGCCGTCGATTCACTGCGGCCCACCCAAGAATTCGACCTGCGGCTGGTCGGCGGCCTACGCCTCGCCCCAGTACTGGAGCGGCAGCTCTATCTCGTCGGGGGTGAGCCCTCCGTTGTCATCCCGGACGACGCGTCGGAGACGCTCCTCGTCGACGGGACCGCGCGCCCGGAGCTGAACGGGGCAAGGGCCCTCGGCGGTCTGGTGCCGCTGGCGGGGCTCGGCCTTCCCGCTGGCGTCCACACGGTCTCACTCGGTGCCAGTGCCGTCCGGTTCACCACGGCCGAGGGGCTCCCCGTCCCTGCGGCGGCGGAGCGCCGCTGCGGATTCGAGGTGTCCGGCTTCAAGGCTTCGGCGTACCCGGCGGTGTGCGGGAGCGGGGCGGCGCTGTCCGGGGCGGACTGCGCCGGGCACCGGGTTGGTGCTGTCCCCGAAGTGGTCCTCAGCCGCCGGGGCGCCGACGAGCTGCTGTTCGCTGCCTCCGACGGGAGGCTGTGGCGCATCACCGCTCCCGAGCCGCCCACCTGGCTGGCAGAGCGGCTGCCGCAGGCGTCAGCGCCGTACCTGTTCGAGGTTGAGCTGCACGATGTCGGCGGCTGGCTGCTGGAGCGCCGCGCCGGGCGCTGGCGCGGGCGCGCCGTCAGCCCCGGCATCCCGGAGCCGGCCTCGTCGCCGAACGTCAGCACCTGGGCCGAGGCGGTCCTCGCGGCAAGGGACTGCACAGCGGATTCGAGGTGGGCCGCCTACGTTCACGCGGCGAAGGAGGCAGCCCGGTGAGCACTGAGACGATCGGCGATCTGCTGCTGCGCTGGCTGAGCGAGCGGCAGGGCGGTTCGGTAACGACATTGCGGGAGGGTGTCCGCAGCACGGTGCGGGCATACGGCATCGACACCGCCGAGTACGCGGACTGGGAATGGGTGCGCGCCGTGTCCTCGCTCGGATTCCTGGATGCGGACATCCGGGCGGACCGGTGGTCCGCCGCTCCGCTGGTCCTCACCCGCCTGCCGTTCTCCGACGGTCTGGCACTGATCACCGGTGCCCGTACGGCGGCGGTGCGTGCGGCCCTCGGGTCCGCCGCTGCGGACTGGCTGGAATTGCTGGAGATCCCCGGCGAGACCCGCGAGAGGGCCGTGCCGCTGCCCGCAACACTGATGGTCCAGTACGACGACGCAGCACGGCTGGACGAGCTGGCCGCGCGCATCGGGGCCGCTTACGTCCCCTGTGCGGCACTCCAGTTGGCCGCGCTCCTGCCGCCTGCCCAGACAGGGGCCGAGGCGGCCCCTCCGGGCGGCGCCGGGCTGGACACCGTGGAGCGCTACGACCTTGCTTCGCGGCGCTTCGTCCCGGCCGATTCGCACACCGAGGACGGACTGTACCGCTGGCGTGGCGCCGACCACGCCCGGCTGGTGCGGCTGCTGCGCGACGGCCGCTTCACCCGGACCGAACACGAGACGGGTATCTACCTCGAACTCGCCCGCCACCATGAGAACGCCGTGCGCTGGCGCCCGGAGGCGGCCGAAGGACGTGCCCGTCTCGGGCGGCTGTTCGTGGACTGCAACTCCCCGCTGCCGCCGCTCCACGCCCGTGCTGCCGTGCTGTGCACGGGTCTGCCGCCGATCAGAGGAAGCCAGGGTCAGACCCTGGCCTACGACAACGTCCCGCAAGTCCTGGCCGAGGCCGTGGCTGCCTCGCTGCTACAGGACCTGGAGATCCTGCCGCCGCTGGCGGCCGTACCCGGGAGGGCACATTGAGCGCCGACAAGGGCATTTCGACCGGAAGTGCGGCACCCGGCGACGTAATCGCCACCTTCGGCGATCTCCGCCGGGCACTGTTCCGCTACTACGACACCCCGTTCGGTGTCGACGACGTCTCGGTGATGGAGGAGCGCCGCCTGCTGCTGGACCGCGACAACGGCGCCTGGCGCGAGCCGCTGATCGAGCTGCGCCCCCAGTACGAGGCCAGCGGGATGACCGTCCCCGAGTCGTTCGCCGCTGCCGCAGCTCACCCGGAAGCCGCCGGCTTCGCCCGGTTCGCACTGCCCGACGGGGTATCGAGCCTCTACCGCCACCAGCACGAAGCTCTGGTGGCGGCCTGCCGGGACGGCAAGGACTTCGTCGTCACGGCCGGAACCGGCTCGGGCAAGACCGAGGCGTTCCTGCTGCCGGTGCTGGCCGACCTGGTTGCCGAGTCCGCCTCCTGGACCGGCACCCGCGCCGCACAGATCACGTGGTGGCGAGGAGAGGACGAGTACCGCCCGAGCCGCACGGGAGAGAACGGCCACCCCGCGGCAGTCCGGGCCCTGATCCTCTACCCCACCAACGCCCTCGCCGACGACCAGATGATGCGGCTGCGCAAGGCACTGGACGGCGAGGGGGCCCGCACATGGCTCGACGCCAACCGGAACGGCCACCGCTTCTACTTCGGCCGCTACACCGGCGCCACACCCGTACCGGGCGCCAGCACGTCCGCACCCGCCGCGGCCAGGCTGCGCGAGTACCTGCGGGCCCTGGACGCGCGCGAGCAGCGCGCGGACAGCCGCCACCACGCATTCATCCCCCGCCTGGGCGGGGCGGAGATGCAGAGCCGCTGGGACATGCAGGCCGCACCGCCGGACGTCATGGTCACCAACTATTCGATGCTCAACATCATGCTCCTGCGCCCGCAGGAGGCAGGCCTGTTCGCGGCCACCCGCCGATGGCTGGAGACCACGCCGGACGCCCGGTTCACGCTCGTCCTCGACGAGCTCCACATGTACCGCGGCACGGCCGGCACCGAGGTCGCGTACCTGCTCCGCAACCTGCGGCACCGACTCGGGCTGGACTCCGCCCCGGAGAAGTTCCGGGTACTGGCGGCCTCCGCGTCGCTGGAGGAGGGACGCGACGACGCGTTCCTTGAGGACTTCTTCGCGCTCCCCCGGTCCCGGTGCAGGATCATCCCCGGCACCGCCCTGCTGCCGAAGCGCGCCAGCACCGACCTGACCGCCCACGCGCAGCTCCTCGCCACAGCCGCGAACGATGAGCTGCGCCAGGACCAGGCGCGCGGCCTGGCCGAAGCCACCGGCCTCGGCGGTGCGATCCCCCACGTGCTCTCCCCCGGCGGGACGCCCCGGACACTGCGGATCTCCGCACTCGCCGAGCAGCTCTTCCCGGGCATCGCGGCCCCGGAGCAGCGCGAGGCGGCCCTGCACGGAGCGCTGCGGGTGCTCGGTGCGGCCGAGGACCCCGACCTGCCCAAGCTGCGGGCCCACCTCTTCTTCCGCAACATCGGCGGCATCTGGGCCTGCTCGGACCCGCAGTGCCCAGACATCCCGGTGGAGGCGGACAAGGACCGCCGGGTCGGCCGCCTGTTCGCCGAACCAGCCTCCCGCTGCAGCTGCGGCGCCCGGGTGCTGGAACTGCTGTACTGCCAGACCTGCGGCGACCTGATGCTCGGCGGGTACGCCAGCCCTGAGGACACCCGGAAGCGGAGGTTCACCGGCGCGCTGCACACCGACTTCCCCGAACTCGACCTGCTGCCGGACGAGGCCAGCGGCGTCCCGACAGCGGCGAACTACATCGTGTACTGGCCCAGGCCGAAGGCCCTCGGCCTGGACAAGCCGGACTGGTCAGCCGGGCTGTCGAACAGCGGGGGCAGCGTCGGCTTCGAGTTCCGGCGCAGCGCATACCAGCCCGCCACCGGACGCCTTGTCAACAAGGATGTCGGGCACAGCGGCTGGTCGTTCCACATCACCGTGCCGGACGGCAAGGACTCAGGGGAGCCTGTCCTCGACCCCGCGCAGCTGCGGCCGTTCCCGACACACTGCCCCTCGTGCGGCGACGACTGGGAGATCCGGCGGGACCGCGACGGCCGGCCCATCCCGCTGGAGGACCCCGCCAGGCTCCGCAGCGCCCCGGTGCGCCGCATGCGGACCGGTTTCGACAAGATCAACCAGGTGCTCGCCACCGAGGCACTCGGCCACCTCCCGGCGGACGAACGAAAGGCGATCGCCTTCTCTGACAGCCGCGACGACGCGTCCGAACTCGCCAGCGGCCTCGCGCTGCGCCATTACCAGGACCTGCTGCGGCTGCTCACCGCCAAGGCCGTCCGTGAGCAGGGCGACCCGTTCGCGGACCTGCAGCTGGTAAAGGCCCACTACGCGGGCGAGCAGGTCGAACCCGCAGCGGCCAAGGCCGCCATGCTCCGGCTGCGCGACCGGCATCCGGCCGACTGGGGCAAGCTGAAGGCCATCCTGACGGACGACCTCGACGCCGAGCCGGAGCTGCTGCCCGATCTTGAGCGCCGCTTCGCCAACCTCCCGTCGCTCGATTCCCTCCCCGGCGGCCTCGAGGGGCTGCTCGTCGGCTGCGGCACCAACCCCGGCGGCCCGTCCGCCTCGCTGCAGCAGACCTCCGCAGGGCAGAGCTGGACCGTGCTCTTCAACTGGAAGCGCAACCGGGAGTCGGCCGCCGAGACGCAGGCCCAGGAGGAGCTGCTGGACCGGATCCGCAAGCGACTGCGCACCGAGTTCCTGAACGGGCTCTTCTCCAGCGCGGGACGCGACTTCGAGTCCCTGGGGCTGGGGTGGCTCTGCCTCCAGGACGACCGCGCACCGGTCGAGGCGGCCGTCGGCGGCGACGACGGACTTGCCCGGGCCAGCCTGCGGATCCTCGGCCAGATGCGCCGCTTCCACCAGATGCGCAGCGGGCTGCAGAATCCGCCCGCTCCGCTGAAGCACTTCTGGCAGGAGGTGGCGACCCGCGATGGCACCGACCTGGAATCGGTCAGGGACCGCGTGCTCGGCATCTGGAAGGACGCCGTGGTCGAGTATGTGATCAACCCCGAGAAGGTGGCGCTCCGTACCGGCATCGGCAAGGTCTGGACGTGCACTGGCTGCCGCCGCCCGCACCTCCACCCGGGCGCAGGGATCTGCACCAAGTGCCGCATCGAACTCCCGTCACAGCCCGAGGAGTTCGAGGGGGCACTCGCCGACGACTACTACGCATGGAAGGCCGAGCACGGAACGGGGAACTTCGCGCTGCGAACGGCGGAGCTGACCGGGCAGACCGACCGGCTGGAGGCCCAGCGCCGCCAGAGCATCTTCCAGGATGTCTTCCTCGGCGAACACGACGTCGAGGAAGCCGACGGGCTCGAGCTCCTGTCGGTGACCACCACCATGGAGGCCGGCGTCGACGTCGGCCCGCTGAACACCGTGCTCCTCGCCAACATGCCGCCGACCCGCTTCAACTACCAGCAGCGTGTGGGCCGGGCCGGCCGACGGAACAGCCCGGTCGCGGTCGCGCTCACGGTCTGCCGCGGGCGCAGTCACGACGAGCACTACTTCGCCCGCCCCGAGGCCATCACCAACAGCCCGACGCCGCCGCCCTACCTGGCGCTGGGAATGCCCGCGATCTTCAAGCGCGTGCTGCTCGGCGAGGTCCTGCGGCAGGCCTTCGAAGCGCTGTCCGCCGCCGACACCGATGACACGCCGTCGCTGACGAACAACGTCCACGGCCAGTTCGGCCTCTCAGCCGGCTGGGCGGACCACCGTGACGCAATCAGGAGCTGGACCGCCGTACACCCCGACCGCATCCGGGCGGCCGCCGCCGCCCTGCAGGCCCGCACCCCCGAGGCAGTCTCCTCGATCGACCCGGTGGCATGCATCGCCGACCTGCTGGACCGGATCGACACAGTCTCCGCGGAGCGGGTCGGCCACGCCGAACTGAGCCAGCGGCTCGCCGAGACAGGGCTGCTGCCGATGTTCGGGTTCCCGACCAGGGCGCGCCTGCTGTACTCCAGCTTCCCCGACAAGCCATTCCCGTGGCCGCCCTCAGACTCGATCAACCGCGATCTCGCCGTGGCGCTGAGCAAATTCGCGCCCGGCAGCGAGACCCCGCGCGACGGCCGCCTGCTCCGCTCGACAGGCATCGTCTCGCTCAGCCCAGGTGCACGCCGGGTCTACGCCGCCGAGGACCCTTTCGGCCCGGAGCAGCTGGTTGCGATGTGCAGGATCTGCGCCAACATCGATCCGGTGCCCGACGGCGCCGAGCCCCCGGACCGCTGCCCGGCCTGCGGCGCAGAGGGCAAGAACTACCGCGTCGTCCCGTTCCGGGAGCCGGCCGGCTTCCGTGCCGCACCCGACCCGCGGGACTACGACGGCACACGCGACTGGGGCAGCAGTTCGACCAGCACGCGCACCGCCGCCGATCTGGAGAACACCGCACCCCGGGTGCTGCGGTCGGCGGACGACTGGCTGGTGGTGCACTGCGGCAGCGGGGACCGCTACATGGTCAACAGCAACGGCGGCAGGCTGTTCCGCTTCCGCAAGGACACCGGCAAGTGGAAGGGCTACTGGCACGTCGAGAACCCGAGGGCCGACGCGGACCTGCAGACCGCCCTCGGTGCCACCCAGCACACCGACATGCTGTTCCTCGGAGCGAAGGCGGCCGTGGACGAGCGGCGGGGCCTGCGGTTCGACATCTCGCGTTCCGCGCAGCCTGACGGCTTCGCCGACGCCTACCACGGGCGCCGTGCCGCCTGGTACTCCCTCGCCGCCCTGCTGCGCCGCGCGGCCGCGCCGTACCTCGACGTCCAGCCTGATGAGCTGCTGAGCGGCATCCACGGCTCCCCTGCACCGGTGGCGGCACCGGTCATGGCCTACCTCGCCGACAGCCTCGACAACGGCGCGGGTTTCAGCACCCACCTGGGAGCGCCCGACCAGATCAACGGGTTCCTCGACGCGGTGGACGACTACCTCGCCCAGTTCGGGGAGGACAGCCGGCACGCGGAGGCGTGCAGCAGCTCCTGCTACTCGTGCCTCCGGGACTACACGAACATGCGCCTGCACCCCCTGCTGGACTGGCGCCTCGCCCGGGACCTCGTCGGCGCCCTGCGCGGCCGGGATCTCCAGCCGGAACCGTCCCGGCACGAGGAACTCCTGCGCGGCTGGGCGAAGGAGGACCCCGCCGTCCGCCTGGCGGAGACCGGAAGCGGCCTGGTCTGCGTCCACACCTCGGACTTCACCGGCGAGCCCGTCGCCGTCGCAGTCAAGCATCCGCTGGAATCCTCCACCGTCGCCTGCGAGGCACCGCGCCTGGAGCGGCTGCGGAAGGAGGTGTCCGATGCGGGCATCGCCGACCGGCTGGCGTTCGTCGACGCGTACTGCCTGGACCGGACCCCGGCGGCTGTGATCGACGAGGTCCGCAGGTTCGCGGAGGAGTGATGGCGGAGAGCACCGGTGTCATATACGGCGGCGGCGCCACCGGCCCCGCCGACGAGCTGGAGGAGCTCCGTCGGCGTGAGCTGGCCCGGCGCAGAGCGCTAGCCGAAGCACGCGAGCGCGGCGAGCGGCCTGCGCTGCGCTCGGGCCGCGGCGCGTCCCCAGCGGCAGCCGAGCGGCGCCACGGCCCGGTGGGGAGCGTGGCCGCGGACCCTGTGCGGGTCCCCGAAGGTTTCGCCGACGCCAGGGCGTGGGCGGAGGCCTTGGCTTTCGCCCGGCGGGTCCTCGGCGGGCCGCCCCCAGATGCCAGTCCCGCCCCGGACCTGATGGCCCGCCAGCTGGCTGCGGAGATCATCCGGGCTGCTTCGCAGCTGGCACCGGTCGCCGGCGTGGCTGTGCTCACCGAAGCGGACGGCCATGGGATTCCCGTCCTGGATCCGCCTGCTGCCGCCCGGGCACGTGCCCTGCTCGCAGGCACACCCGCCGTCGTACCAGGGGCAGCCGGGAGCGCCTGGCAGGTCTACCAGGACGAGCAGTCCATCGACGAGTTCCACATCTCCGAGACCCGGCAGAAGGCACTGCTCTCCGTACTTCCGCTCGCCGTCCTGGACGACTTCGTCGACGAGGAGTGGATCACCGCGGTCCCGGAGCCGGACGGCTCACCCCAGGCCGTCTACCTCCGGGCACGGCTCGCCCCGGACACCCTCACCGACGAGGAGCTGTCGCAGCTGGACTGGCCATTGGAGCGCGAGCGTCGGACAGCCGGAACGGGCACCGAGCCCGGGCCCGACTGGCCGGACTCCTGGCGGCTGCTGTCCCGGCTGCAGCAGGCCGACGCCGGAGCCGTGACCGAGGAGTGGTTCGGACTCCCGCAGGGTGTGCGCAAGCTCCTCGATGAACTCCGGGAGGTACGCCGGACCGGCTATGTGAGCCAGGATCTCGCTGCCGACCGCTCGCTCTGGCTGCTCCTCGAGCGCCTGGCCCCCGACGGCCGCGGCGGCTCGCGGCAGTTCACCGGCTGGCTCAGTGTCAGGAGGATGCTGAGGGCTATCCGCCATGCCCATCGTGCCGCACTCCACGGCGAGACGGAGCGCGCGGAGCGGATGCGGGCGGCTGCCTGGGAATCCGCCGACCGGCTCGAGCACGGACCGCAGACCGTCCGGTGGGAAGCGAGGAATGTGCGCGCCTACCTGCTGGCCGCGGACGATCCCGGCAGGGCGGCGTCCTGGCTGGAGCTCGATGCAGAGTCCCGGCCGCCCCGGTTCCGGGAACTGGGCGAGTCCGCCGCCCATTCACTGCAGCGCAACCGCCGCTACCTGAAGAGCGGCCCCCGCTCCGAGCGCAACGGGCCGTTGAACCCCTACCTCGTGCTGGGTGTCGAGGACGCCTCACCGGACTGGAAGCAGTCCTGGCGCAGACTCCGCCACGAACTCGACGAATCAGGGAACGTCGCGGTCAACCAGGCCAAGGACGCCATCGAAGCCGCCGAGCGCGGGCAAGGGGAGGTGGCACGCTTCGTGCTCCCCCTCGCCCCGCACCGCTGGGCAGTGCCACCGGGCGTCAGCCGGCTCCTTGAGCTCCCCGCCGAGCCGATGCGGCGGCTGACCGAGCCCCCATCCGAGGCCGACCGGGCCTGGGCACGGGAAGCTGCCGCTCGCGAGATAATCGAGGCCGCCGCGGGCCTCCTGTCCCAGCCTCCTGTTCTTCCGGACCTCGACCAGCAGAGAGCAGCTCATCGTGACTAGCAAGCCCCCGCCAAGCGCCGACCGCAGAAGCAAGGGGGCGGCACGTTCCGGAAGGGGCGGCAGCCGCCGCAGCCTCTCCGACCGCCTTATCTCTGAACCGCAGGTCCGCTCCGAAGGCTCCGAGCGCAGCCGCTGGACAGAAGAGAGCCGACTGCCGGAAATCGCTCCTGGCACCTTCGATGCAGCTGCCCTGCTGGCATCCGTCACGGAATCCCTGCGCCCCGTGATCGATATGCAGCTCGAGCAGATCGCCTGCTCCCTCGCCGCGTCGGTGCCCGCCGCTGAGGACGGCGACCTAGCGGCCGTGATCCGCACTGAGCTCACGCGCCGTCTCGTCCCCCAGTTCACCGAAGCAGTCCGCGGAGCCGTCGTAGACGGAATCCGCGCGCGGCAGATGCACCTGGCCCAGCTAGCGGTCATCGACCGCGCCGCGCACCAGGCATCGAAGCTGACATCACTGCAGGCACGGATCGACCACGAGATCACGAAAGCAGGCCTGGTCCGGGTCGCCGAGCCCGGGGATCTGTCGCTCTTCAGCCTGGTGAACCCGGACCAGGACCGCACCGGCGATAGCGAGGCCCCGGCCTATTCCGTAGTCGCCCCCGCCTACACCGACCGGGAGTCTGGCCGGGTTGTGGAAATCGGCTGGCTGCGGGTCGAGGACGGTGACCGGCCTGAGGACCAGCCGAGGAGCTTGACGCCCCGCAAGAAGCGCCAGCAGCACCCTGACCGGGAACGGCACCCGCAAGCCCCTCCCGCTCCGGCAAAGACACAGGGAGCGCTCAAGAAGCCGCACCGCAAGGGGCCTTCCGCCCGTCCGGGGCCGCCCCAGCCCGCTGCCGAAGGGGCTTCCGGGGCCGCAGCAGTACCGGACCGCCCCCGGGAGGACCGCACGCCGGACGGATCGCCCCTGTCCCGCACCCATGCCGCCCCGCACCGCGACGCTGCCGGGAACCACCGCACCAAATAGCACCGGAAGGCACTCGATGAGCTTCGGCATCGACTTCGGTACCAGTAACTCGGTTGTCGCACGCTGGAACGGGCTGGCCGCCGAGGTCGTCCCGGTGGACGGCGGAAACGTACCCGCGAACTGGCGGCGGCCGGAGTTCGGGCAGCTTTTCCCTTCCGTCGTCTCCGTACGCGACGTCCGCCGCACGCTCTGCTTCGGGTGGGCGGCAAAGACTGGTACCAGCGACCCGCTCGATGCCGTCAAGCGCATGCTCGGCACCCGTTCCAGTGCGGACCGGGCGGCGGACGCCGGCGAGGAGGCGCTTCCGCATCTGGAGGAACACCGGGTGTGGATCGGCGGCGAGCAGTTCCGGAGCACGGCGGCCGCCGCCTCGCTCTTCAGCCGCATGCGGGAAGGAGCCGCTGACGAGCTGCTCGAGCTGTCCGAGGCCGTCGTCACCGTCCCCGCCAACGCGACCGGCGGGGCCCGCTACCGCACGCGCGCGGCCGCCGTGCTCGGCGGCGTCAAGGTCAAGGCTCTGATCAACGAGCCGACTGCGGCGGCGATCTCGTATGCCTACGACTACCCCATCCCGGGCCGGTTCCTGGTCTTCGACTGGGGCGGCGGCACCATAGACGTCACCGTGCTTGATTACGTGGACGGGCTGTTCGAGGAACGGACGTCACGCGGCATCACTGCCCTCGGGGGCCTGGAGTTCGACGAGGAGCTCGCCAAGCTGATTCTGCGCAAACTGGGCACCGTCCCGGAGCGGCTCAGCATGGCGCAGCGCCGGCAGTGGCGCCGGCATGTCGAGCTCACCAAGATCGAACTCTCCCATCTGCCTCCCGACGGCTACGCCCTCTTCGAGTCCCCGCCGAGCGAGCGGTCCGGCCGCAGCGTCAACAACGCGAAGATCACGGTCGAGGAGTACAACGCCGCGATCGCCCCGCTGGTCGAACAGGCGTTGAGACCGGTCGAGCAGGCTCTCGACGACCTGGGCACCAGTGCCCAGGGGATCGACTCCGTCCTGCTGATCGGCGGGACCTCCCAGATCCCGCTGGTGCGCGAAACCCTCGGAAGAATGCTGGGCCACGACCGGATCGTCGATCCGCGGCTGTGCAGGCCCATGACGGCCGTCGCCCGAGGTGCGGCCATCTACGCGGCCTCGCTCGACGGGGAGCTAGACGATCTCAGCGATTTCTCCTTGGTGAGCAACTACGACCTGGGCTCCGCTTTCAACGCCGGCCGGACGCGCGGCTTCCAGTCGATCATCCGCCGCAACGCCACTCTCCCAGCCGAGGGCACGTCGGTCTTCCAGCCCTCCGCCCCCGGGGCCACGTCCGTGCATGTCGAGATCGTCGAAGGCGAGTACGGGCACTCGGCCGACAGCGACCGGGCGTTCCCGCTCGCCGCGTTCGACGTCCCGCTGCCGCGGGCGGAAAACGATCCTGCCCACAATAAAATCACCATCCGCTTCCGCTACAACGAAAGCGGAATCCTCCGCTTCACCGCGACCCACGCCATCACCGGACAGCTTCTGGCCGAACGCGAGATCGACTCCTTCGGCCCCGACGGCACCCCGCTGCAAGACGGCCTGGAAGGCGAGCTCACCAGGCTGCTCGCCCACACCGTACGGCCGTTTCCCGATACTCCGAAGGCTTCCGCACCCGGGCCGGCCACTGGTAGTACGGAGGCGCCCGGGGAGGAAGCCGCCAGTCGCGCGCCGATCGCCGACCCCTCGGTGACCGTCAACGGGGAGTCCCAGTTCCTGGCATCCTGACAGCTTGCCAACGGCTCAGAGCAGCTCTTCCCCGCCCACCAGGTCCGCAAGGAAGGGGCTGGGGGCGCCGCTCCAGCTGACCGCCATGGCATCCCGCGCCCGGGTGCACGCGACGAACAGCAAGCACCGCTCGGCGAGGAGGTCAGTCGCGTGCTGGATCGAATCGGCCTCTGCCGGAGTCACCGCCGACAACAGCGGCAGAGCCGACTCCGAGGCGCCGAGCACGGCGACACAGCGGAACTCCAACCCCTTCATGGCGTGCATCGTGGCCACGCGCACGCCCGCCTCATCAGCACCAGGACTGTCCTTCAGCAGCACGGCGTCGATTCCCGCCGCCTTCAGACGGGACATCACCTTGTTCCCGAGCTGCCGGAACCTAGTGCACACGGCGATCTCTGCCGAGGGCACGTCGGCGGCCAGCCACTGCTGCACACGGTCGACGAGCGCCGTCAGCTCGGCATCCTCCGAGTCGTAGCCGCAGGCGGTCGGTCGAGTGCCGTGAAGGAGCGAGACGTAATCAGCGAGGCCCCCGTCCCGCTGGTCTCCCGACAGGTCGTTCACTGTCTGCTCAGACAGCACCGCCCCGGACCAGCGCAGGATCTCCTCGGTATTGCGGTAGTTGAGCCGCAGCCGGAAGCTCCGCCCGGCAACCGGAATACCGAGCGCCGCAAAAGACACCCGAGAGTCGTAGATCCGCTGGTGAGGATCACCGGTGAGGAAGATGTCGTCGGGCCCCTCGGCCACGGCGGCACGCAGGAGGCGCCACTGGGCAGGGTGGAGGTCCTGGGCTTCGTCGACCACGATGTGGCGATAGCGGGATGCGCCGGACCCTGCCGCCCGCAGTACCCGGGCCGCCTCCGCGCACAGCCGAAGCTGGGTGCTGCGTCCTTCTGCATCGAGCTGGCGGGTGAACTCGGCCACCGCCTGCCAGAGTAGCGGGCGCTTCGACGGCGCCAGTTGACCGCCCCGTCCCCTGCGCTCCGCGGCGGTGTACTCCTCCTCGGTGAGCAGGTCCTGGGCGAGGATAACGTGGCGGTACTCCTGCATCAGGAACTCGCCGGACCACGGCAGGTTGAGCTTCGTGCCGAGCGCCCGCCACCGGTTACGCTCGTCGCTGTCGTCGACCGCCTGCGGCGCGCGGCCGGTGTGCTCGCGCAGGACCTTGAAGGCAAGGGAGTTGACGGTCCCGGTCTCGACGCGGGCGAGCGCTGCCGGGTCGTCAAGCAGCAGGGCCAGGTTCTCCCGCAGGATCGCGGCGAGCGCGTTCGTGTAGGTAGTCAGCAGAACGTGGGGCCGGTCGCCATTCGTCGGTCGGCCCAGCAGGTGCTTGACGCGGTGGAGTGCGACGACCGTCTTGCCCGTGCCGGGGCCGCCGGAGACCTGGGCAGGCCCACTGTAGGACTCGCGGTACGCGACCCGCCGCTGATTGGGGTGCAGGAACACCCGCCAGGCGGCGAACGGCTGGGAGAGCATGTACTCGAGCTCGTCCGGCCGGGACACTACGACGATGCGGCTGGCGGTGTTCGCGATGGCGGTGGACACGTCGCGCGAGTCCAGCGGCCCGGGGTCGGCCGGACGGCGCTGCGAGACGATGTCGCTCCACACCTCCTCCGGAGTGAACCCTTCGGCGAGGTACTGCAGCACCTCGCACTGGTCCTCGGGGAACATCGGTACGAAGGCGTCGAGCTGGGCCTGGTCCGTGAGCGAGCGCACGGCCGGCAGCAGACCGCTGTCGATACCGAGGTCACGCAGCACCGTGTCCGAGTAGGCGTCGAAGAGCCGGCGCGGCGCGGCGGCGGCCACCCGTTCCAGCAGCGGTGTGATCTGCTCGATGGCCTCGACGTTCCGCACCTCCAGCCCCCGGGTCGCCGAGTTTACGCTGAAGATCCGCTTCGCGGCCCACTCGTATGCCTTGTCGTGCTGCAACACATTCACCAGTAGGAACGTCGCACCCCCGTCGTCCGGCGCAAGTACGACGCCACGCCAGAAACCAGTGATTCGGATCGTCCGCAGCCGGGGATCCCTGGCGTTCTCGACCGACTCCAGGTGCAGGCCCTTGTCCTTGTGCAGCTCTGCGGCGCTCAGCTGCTGGAACTTCACCACCGCCTTCCGCACCCCGGAGCGGACATGCTTCTCCAGCTGCTCGTACTGCTCCCAGAAGGAGACGGAGAGTGCGAGTTGCGGCATCGGGCTGGCCTCCATCGAACAGTGCGGCAGCGATCAACGTACTTGCTTACACCATCAGCACTTGTGGCTGATAGTCAGTGCTTGTTCGGTTCCGCCGCCCGCTTCCACGGCTCCCGCGGTCGGCGACGAGCGGCCAGGCGAGACGGAGCTAGGTGTGGACAGCGATTACCACCATGTCCATCGGTCAGCCGACGCCGAGTCATGAAGCCGGGGTCTGGTCTAGCCCAGCGTCTGGTTCCAGGGATGTCCTGGACGCGGAGCGTGCGCAGGCCCGGGCCAACGGGCCGGGATCAGGACGGCTTACGCCGAGTGTGCGCTGCAGCTGATCAGTGCCCGGGCGTCCGCGTGGCTGCCGGCGTCCATCAGGTAGCCGACCACTGCGAGGACGAACCCGTCGGGCCGACTGCCGACCTTCCGCAGGAGAGTATCTACGGCCTCTGTGAGGCCCCGGCTGCGGCACCTCTGGATCGCGGCGGCGGACTCCACCGCAGGCGCCTCGTCGCCGGCATAGTCCAGCATGCCGACGGCGTGTTCGTAGCGGCCGCTGTCCAGGTGCAGCGCCAGCTCCTCAACCGGCCACTGCAGCTCCGCGGCCGAGCCGTTGCGCCGGTCCCCCTCGGCGGGCGGGACCGGCGCAGCGGACGTCACGCCGGTCCCGCCCGCCAGTGCCGCCGGTGCCCCACCGCGCGTGCTAGCAACGGTGTCCGCGGCCGGCCCGGCGACTTCGGCACTGCTGGTTCCGGCAGCAGCGGCCTCGTACTCGTCCGAGACGCGCTGCACGAGGCACTTCAGGTCTGCCAAAGCCAGCACCCCGGCGCGGTCCTTGTGCTCCGCGAGTCTGTGGAGCTCGATGACCGTGTCCGCGTCGGGAAACAGGACCTTTCCCGACGCGAGCCGGTTGAGGGCCGAGCGGGAGCTGTGGATCTGATCTGCCACGCTGCGCAGCGACCCGCCCGTGGCGCTGAGCAGGGTGCGCACCGCCTGGGCGAGTTCGCGGCGCGCCGGGGAAACGGAGGGCGGAAGGGCCTTCATCTGTCCGCGTGGAGGCAAAGGAAACTCCCCGAGGGTAGGGGGTCGACGAAGTGTCAGCCCATCTTGGCAAACGCTTACGACAGTTGAGGGGTCCTGTGGCGCGGCAGGGACACGCCGGGACACCGGGCGAGGAGGGACACCGAGGGACAGGGAAGCCTTCCCCTGCCCCTGGGGCATGCGCTTCGCTTGAGGAGCAGGCGGAACCGGCCCGCTGACAGCCCACTAGGGCCGTCACTGCGCTGTACACGAGAGGATCCGAAGAGCATGGTGGTGGCAATGCCGTCCTGGACCGACGAGGAATTCGGCACCAAGAAGCGCGTCGCGCTGTGGCTGGTGCAGGAGGTTGGACTCGGCAGCGTGTTCACCAAGGAGCAGCTGCGGACCGCGTTCGAGGGGGTCAGCCAGGTCGACCGCCGTATGAGGGAGCTTCGCGACCACGAGTGGCAGATCGACACTAACCGCGAGGACCCGGCCCTCGACCCCAGTGAGCACCGGTTCGTGCGGCAGGGTGTGCCGGTATGGGAGCCCGGTATGGGAAGCCGCAAGGCAACCGAGTCCGTGGGAGCAGTACAGCGCCGCTCCGTGCTCCTGAAGGACAACTACCTGTGCCGGACCTGCGGCATCGGCAACGGCGAGGCGTACGCCGACGGGTACGGCGCCACCTCCCACCTGGACATCGCGCGGCGCCCGGTCACCCTGCCCGGCGGCGGCACCGAAGTGCAGCTGGTCACCGAGTGCAACCGGTGCCGCGTCGGCGGGCGCGACGCCGGCGCCGACCTGAGCGCCTTCGCGTCGGCGCTGGCGCAGCTGTCGGCCTACGAGCGCAAGATGCTGTCTGCCTGGATGGAGCAGGACGCCCGCGGCTTCAACGAGGTCGAGAAGCTCTGGGGCGTCTACCGCACCCTGCCGGCGGCGGCGCGCGCCGACGTCCGCGACATGCTCCTGTAGTCCACTCTTCGGGGCGGCACTGAAGCCCCCGTGCCGCCCCTTTCCCGGCCCTGGCAGTATCTGCATCGCTTTCACACACACGAAGGAGCACACACGTGTTGATCGACTTCGGCCAGCCCCACGAAGCCGCTGGCAACCGCGAGCTCGTGGCCCACCGGCTGAAGGAGCTGCGTAACGGGAACGGGGTCCCGGAAACGCTGACCGTCGAGTGGCGCGGGAAGCCCGCCCATATCGAGGTCATCGACATGCCGGTCGAGGTCCTGCGCTACAACCCTGGCACGCACCGCATCCGTGCCCAGCGTGCCTACGACCCGGCCCGGGACCGGTCTCTGACCGAGGACCCCTGGAGCCCGGTGAGCCAGGACTACCTCCACCACCTGCTGAAGGCGCTGCCGGCCGACCCCTCCAGGACCGACAAGGCCTTCGAGGACCTGACGGAGAGCCTGCGCGAATACCAGCAGAATGAACCCGGGCTGATCACCCACGAGGGAATCCTTGTCAATGGCAACACCCGCCGCGCTGCCCTCAAGGAGCTCGGGCGGACCAGCATGCGGGTCGGCGTTCTGCCGGAGAGCTGCGAGTGGAGCGACATCCACGCCGTCGAGCTCTCTCTCCAGCTGCGCCCGGACACCCGGCGGGACTACTCGTACATCAACCACCTGCTCGCCCTCGAGGAGCAGGTGGCGCTCGGCAAGCCGCTGTCGGAGATCGCCCGGAACTTCCACACCACGACGCCGGCCTGCGACCGCGATCTGTGGATCCTGGCCCAGCTTCGGGACCTCATCAGCCGTAGCGCCACCGGAACCGCCTCGCTGCGGCTGATGGACTTCGAAGAGGCTAAGGAGCGGTTCTTCGAGCTCTACCGCGCCTACAACACCGAGTCCGCACGCAACCGGGAGCGTGCCGACCTGCTGAAGGAGGGCCGGCTCGCGGCCATCGTGCTGGAGTTCGCCAAGACCGACGTCCGGTTCATCCAGCCCGACTTCCAGGAACGGTTCCTGGACCAGCGGATGCCCGCAGACCTCAGGCCCGCCCCAGCCGATGCGGCACCGGCGGTGGCCATCCCCGGCCTCGGCCGCACCGTCCAGGCCGCCGGCGCGAGCGTCGCCGCGGCCAAGGCGCTCACCGACTCCCTCCTGCAGGCCAAGGCTGTCAAGGCGGCCGGCGCCGCCGCAACCCCCGAGGAGCAGACGGCGGCCGCCGAGGTCCTCGACCGCACCCGGGACGTCTTCAACGAGGCGCTGGAGTTCGCAGGCAAGGACTTCCGGCTCCGGAAGAAGCGCCTCGCCGCTCCCGACCGCGTCACCGACGCCTGCAAGGACCTGGAGCAGTGCGTCACCGACCTCG
Source organism: Kitasatospora sp. NPDC048722 (assembly GCF_040650235.1). Taxonomy (NCBI): domain Bacteria; kingdom Bacillati; phylum Actinomycetota; class Actinomycetes; order Kitasatosporales; family Streptomycetaceae; genus Kitasatospora; species Kitasatospora sp. NPDC048722. Next base: position 55,744 of record NZ_JBEZGX010000021.1, on the reverse strand, counting down.
TCCTCGCCCGCGGCAACGGGAGCCTGGACGAAGGGGCGTTCGACGACGCCCTGCTGAAGCTGCGCACCATCATGGAGCGCGTGGCCGTCGAGGCTGGCAAGAGCGTGCCGCTCCCGGGCGAGGGTCTGGCCTGGCTCAACATTGCTGTGGGGAAGCAGCAGTGACGGATACCCGGACAGAGCCGTCGCTGCGGATCGCATTCGACGTGTCGCGGACCCGCGTTGTCCTGCGCACCGCGCCCGGGTACGAGCAGGACTTCGCGGACCTCGCCGCGCGCATCGCCCCCGGCGGCCAGCGTGGGCCACTGGTGGGCGAGTTCGAGCTCGACGACTTTCTCGACCGCATCATCGAGCTCGGCTCCTGGCGCCACGACAGCGTCGAGTGGGAGGACGCGCTGGTCCAGCTCGTCACCGGCGTCCTCGACGACGCCGAGCGGGCCGAGCAGACTCTCCGCAGTGGCGCGGACGTTGGCCAGGGCGCGGTCGCGCCGGACGACGTGCCGGGTCTCCTAGGCGACGGCTGGACCGGAGGCCTCACCTCTTTCCAGCTCCGCGATGCTGCACAGCTGCTGTCACTCGGGCACGGCGCGAACTTCAGCGTCCCCGGAGCCGGCAAGACCCGCGTTTCCCTGGCCGTCTACGCCGCCATGCGTGAACAGGGCCTGGCCAAGCGGCTCCTGGTCGTCGGGCCGAAGTCCGCCTACGAGGCATGGCAGACCGAGAGCCAGCTCTGCTTCCGCACGCCGCCGCGCATCGCCGTCATGGGCCGCACCCCCGACTACGGCGCAGAGGTACTGCTGGTCAACTACGAGCGTCTGTCCCGGGCCGTACCCGGGCTCGCGTCTTGGCTGGGCGCGGCACCGTCGATGCTGGTGCTCGACGAGGCCCACCGCATGAAGCTCGGCGCCAACGGGACATACGGCTCCGCCTGCCTCGCGCTCGGGCCCACCGCCACCCGGCGGCTCATCCTCACCGGCACTCCGGCCCCCAACGGGGCCCGGGACCTGGAGAACCTGCTGTCGTTCGTCTGGCCCGGCCGCGGCAAGCGCGTCGTCTCCGACGCTGTGCGCGGCGGCGACCTGGCCTACGCCAGCACGGTGCTGCGGCCGCTGTTCACCCGCACCACCAAGCGCGAGCTTGGCCTGCCCCCGTTCGAACCGAAGGTCCGGTACGTCAGCCTGCCGCCAATCCACCGGGAGGTGTACGAGGCACTCAAGGGCAACTTCTCCCCACGGGCCGAGGCGTCCCGCGCCGACATTGAAGCCCTCGGGCGGGCAGCACTGCGCCTGCTCATGGCCGCAACCAGCCCGGCGCTCCTGGTCGAGGGCAGCAGCCCGTACGAGCCGCTCGCCTACCGGGTACCGGCACTGGAGGCTGCCCCCGGCGAGTCTCTCCACGCGCTCCTGCGCGACCTGCCCCGCTACGAGCTCTCACCCAAGTTCCAGGAGGCCGTCCGGATCGTCGCTGCCAACGCGGCAGCGGGCCGCAAGACGATCGTGTGGACGACGTTCGTACGCAACATCACCACCCTGGCCGAGCTCCTCTCCCCCTACTCTCCAGCCGTCGTCCACGGCGGCACGGCAGACCGGGACGAGGAGATCCGACGGTTCCGCGAGGACCCTGACTGCATGGTGCTGCTCTCCAACCCGGCCACCTTGGGCGAGGGCATCAGCCTGCACCAGGTCTGCCACGACGCGGTCTACGTCGACCGCGACTTCATGGCTGGCCGGTACCTGCAGAGCCTCGACCGCATCCACCGCTTGGGCCTGGCCCCCGGAACGGAGACGAGGGTCACCGTCCTTGTCGCGGAAGGCACCATCGACGAGGTTGTCCAGCTGCGTCTCGAGGCAAAGCTGGAGTTCATGGGCAGCATCCTGGACGACCCGGAGGTGCGCCAGCTCGCAGACCTCCTCGAAGAGCCCGTCGGCAGCGCCGGCCTGGACCTGGCGGACATCCGGGAACTCCTGCGCCACCTCGAGCCCCCGGCCTTGCTCGACGAGCAAACCACGGAGTGAGGCCCAGGACCCGCAGCCGTGACGGGCTAGGGTGCCGTACGGATCGAAAGGGCTCCTCGAATCCACCGTGTTCAGCGGGAGGAAGATATGACACACGCAGAAGTGGACAGCGAGCGCCCGCTGCCCGACCCTACTGATCCGTCCATCGACGATCTCTTCAGCAGCCAGGAAACCGCAGAAGCCTGTCGGTTCCTCCTCATGCGGCAGGACAGTCCCCCGACGATGGCGGAGTGGCTGGCACGGTCGCAGCAGGTTTTCGGCAAGTCCAACGTGCACAGTCAGCGCCGGCTGCGCGAGGTCCGGAGCCACTTCGTGGTGCAGAGCCGGCGCCGTACCAGTGACGGAGAGTGGATCTACCAGCTGCTCGGCTGGAAGAAGGCGGCTTCCGCGGCCGTGAAGATCTCGCCCCGGCTGCAGGCGGAGGTCTTCAGCAAGAAGGGCCGCTTCTGCCAGATGTGCGGGCGCGGCCCCCGGGACGGTATCCGGTTGCAGATCGACCACATCGTGCCCGAGTCGTGGGGCGGCAAGACGGTGTACTCGAACCTGGAGCCGCTGTGCGAGGAGCACAACCACGGGAAGCAGGCGTTCTTCGCCTCGCTCGACGCATTCGGCCCGGCTATCGGGCGAGCGCTCCCCCGCCCGAATCCGTGGGAGCGCATCGGCGAACTGCTCATCGCCTTCCAGGAGATGGGGAAACCGACGCCGGTCGAGCTCATCGAACTGGTCGCACAGGACACCCATAAGGGCGACCCGAAGAAGCGACTGCGAGAACTCCGTTTCGTCCTCGGCTGGGACATCGTCGCGCACCGCAGGAAGACGGACGGCGTCACTGAGGTGACCTACGAGCTGATCAGCGCCCAGCCGTGGCCTGCCGAGGGTGCGGCCACCGCGGTTGCCGACTACGAGCGCAGGCGTAAGGAGCGCAAGACCGCCGAGCGTTCCGCTACCGAGGCCGACTGACCGGGCCACGCACCGGAGACAACATCCGGGCATTCCTACATCTTCCATTCAGAAGAATTGAGTTGATATGACATCAGCCGAAACCTTATTTCCCGTTTCCTCTGTCCTGCCCCCTGATGCGGAACTGGCCCGTGTCCGCGCCAAAATCCTGGCGGCGGACCCGTGCGACGAGATCTTCGCTGCCGCTCTGCGCCGTACGTTCGACATGCTGCTCGACGGACAGCACACGGGCCGGTTCCGCTGGGAGGAGCTCCATAAGACCGAGAAGACGCATGCCGGCACCCTCGTGGAGATCAACCTCCAGCGCGCCTTCAACTTCGCTGACGGCAACAAGATGGACTACTCGATCGACGGCATCGACGTGGACTGCAAGTACTCCCAGGACCTGGGCCGCTGGATGATCCCTCCTGAGGCGATGGGGCATCTGTGTCTTGGGGTGTGGGCCAGTGATGACGCTGGGCTCTGGTCGGCGGGGCTGTTCCGGGTCACTGAGGAAGTGCTTACCAAGAAGGAAGGGAACCGGGACGGCAAGCGGTCTCTCACCGCCGCTGCCCGCAAGAACGCCGTTCACTGGCTCTTCGAGGATGCGCCGCTCCCCGAGAACATCCTGCTGCGCTTGTCTGAGAAGGACATCGCCGCGATCTTCGCGTCACGGTATGGCACCCAGCGTGTGCATGAGCTGTTCCGGCGCACGCAGGGACGTATTGTCTCCCGCGGTGTGGTTGCCACGGTCGCGCAGCAGGACGACTTCATGAAGCGCGTCCGGTACAACGGTGGCTCCCGCTCGGCTCTCCGGCCGGAGGGAATCGTGATTCTCGGGCAGTACGGCAATCACCAGGCGGTAGCTCAGGGCCTCGGCCTGCCAGTGCCAGGTGCCGGTGAGTCTGTGAGCGTCCGCCTGGCACCCTGGACTACAAAACATGCGAACGCACGGTCGGTGGAACTGGAGGGCATCAAGTGGGTGGTAGCGCAGGAAAGCGATCCGGTCGTCGAGGCGCCGCTACTGCCGGAGCCGCGGGAGCGGTAAGTACGGATGCGGCCGCATGGGTTGCCCCGGAAGGATCATGGGCCTCCTCAGCTGGCAGGCGCCGCAACATGCAGGCGATCCGGAGCCGGGACACGTCCCCCGAGCTCGCGCTGCGTTCCCTTGTTCACGCCGAGGGGCTTCGGTACCGGGTGGCTGCAAAGCCGTTGCCCGGCATGCGGCGGACTGCTGATCTCCTGTTCCGTCCCACACGGGTGGCGGTCTTTGTCGACGGTTGCTTCTGGCATGGGTGCCCTGACCACTTCGTGGCGCCGAAAACCAACCCGGACTACTGGAACGAGAAGATCGACCGGAATGTCCACCGGGACCGGGACACCGACATGAAGCTGGCCGAGGCCGGCTGGCTGGTGCTCCGGTTCTGGGAGCACCAGCCGCCAGCCGAATGCGCGGCTCTGGTCGTCGACGCTGTCCGCCAGCGCCGCGCGGAGGCCACACGGAGGACGTGAGTGTCTACCGACCATGGCCCGCGCCGCAGGTTGGCCGTGGGGCATGTGTCGGCCGATAGCCAGTTCAGAATTCCCCGTGGTCCAGAAGGTGCTGGATCGCGTCGGATTCGCGGCGCAGAATGATCCGGCCGTCGCCGTCACAGTAGGCGAGCAGCGGCGTGCCCGGATCAAGGCCGGCTTCCGCAAGCAGGCCAAGGGGCAGTACTACTCGGCCGTCACTGTCGATGGTCACTTCGGCGGGTTCTCTGATCACACGGCTGAGTCTGCCACTCTGGCTCTCGGCGGCGCGGTCCCCTGCGGGGGTCCGAGTGCCTGGTATGTGCGGCCGCAGCGGTATCGGCCGTTGCGGCGCGGCGGCAGGAAGCTCCGAGGAAGAGGAAGATTGCAGTCAGGAAACCGTGGCCCCTGCCAGAGAACCGCCCGCGGGCTGAGGCCCGCGGGCGGTGTCACCCACTCGTGCTCAGCTGATCTTGGCCTTGTTGGCTTTGAAGAGCTCGTGCCGCTGATGGCCCTCTTGTCCGACGAAGGCCTTGAAGTCGCGGAGCAGGTAGGCCATGGCGCCGTCTTGGCCGGCCTCGGTCTCTTCAATGTGGAAGTCGCGGCCGAGGTGTGAGAGGCGCCGCTCGATGTCGTGCATGCCCATGACGACACCAGTCTTGTCCAGTGCGGCGACGATCTGCTCTGCGGTCATCGATTCGCTCTTGCCGCGGAGGAGCCGGTACACCGGGTCATGGGTGGTCTCTACTCGCTCGCGGGGAGTGCCCTCCTTCCGGAGAGCCTTTGCGATGGAGAGCCCGACCGCCTTGGCGACCGGCGGCGGGAAGGCGTTGCCGATCTGGCGGTATCCGGTGGTCTTCGCTCCAGCGAACTGCCAGTCGTCGGTAAAGCCCTGGATCCGTGCCGCCATCTGGCTGGTCAGCTTCGGACCACCCCTGACTTCGCCCTTCTTGCTCACTGCCGGCTTGAAGTCCGGCCGCGGCGCCTCGTTGGCAATGCCCCAGGCGTCGACCCCCATCGCCTCCCAGGCAGCCTTGGCTCGGGAGGGACCAAGGTCTGCCCCTCCGTGCTTCTTGGAACCGCCGACGATGGTGGGCGCAATGCCGTCGGCCCTGGCAGCCCATGCCTCGGCACCGCCCCAGCCATTGGCCGCCATGAGGTCCTTCAAGGTCTCGCCGACGGTGGGCGCAGGTCCGTCCTGAGGTTCCGGCCAGTGGAAGTAGTCGGCGTACTCATCCTGAAGTGCCACCAGGACAAACCTGGGCCGGAGCTGCGGCACCCCGAACTGGGATGCCTGGAGGAGCCGCCACTCGCCCACGTAACCGAAGTCGCGAAGCGTGTCCAGAACGTGCTGCCGGTAAGCGGAGAAGCGGTTGGCACTGAGACCTCGCACGTTCTCCAGCATCAGCGCCTTGGGCTTGATACGGCCCGCGAGCTGGACTGCCCATGCGAATAGATCTCGCTCGTCCGTGGCACCAAGCTGCTTTCCCGCGATAGTGAATGGGGGGCAGGGCACACCGCCAGCCAGTAGCGAGACCCCGCCGTACTCCTCGGGATCCCAGACCGACTCGTCCGCGACATCACCCTCCGCAACCTTCCACTCCGGACGGTTGAGCTTGAGGGTCTTGCACGCGTTGGGGTCGAGCTCAACAGCGAGCCTGTGCTGGAATCCTGCCTGTTCGAGGCCGAGGGCCTGCCCTCCTGCTCCTGCGCAGATCTCGACAACCTCAAGGGCAGACATTCTTCCTCCGTACGACGCGCGCCGAGCCTGCGGGACGGGAGGCGCCAGGCGTCGAGCTGAGAACAGCCATAATATCGAACAAACTAGCTACCTCCCTTCGGGTGTGATCTTGCCGCTCCATCCCCCAGCCCAAGCCTCACCTGCGGGGCACGCCGGGGACAAGCGACCCAGTGGATCGGCCAGTGTAGTTGGGGGCGCTGACATACCGGCCGACGTTGCCCGAATCCTGGCCCGCCCCTGCACAACGCGCCGATGTGAACGAGGACACGCGTGCCGTTCTCCTCGCACTGACCCGGCGAGCTGGAGACCGGCGGCGGGAAGGGCCGGGACATCAACCTGATGCGCGGCGTCCTGCAGCTGCTCCCTGTGGGGGACCTGGGCCTATCCTGCGGCAGCACGGCCGCGGACCGACCTGAACTCGCAGGCCGTATCTGCGTCCGCCACGACAAATGAGGAGGGTTTGCGGGTCTCCCGCAGCTGCTCGGTCCACCTGGAGACATCACTCAGGGTAACCCGTAACACATGAGAGCGAGTCCCAGCAGGGCAGGGACACGCTTTGGGCGATGCTGCGATGCCTAACGCGGGTGTTATCGCTGACACCGACGATGAACTGGCGGTACGGAGGGGCGCCCCTCCCATGGTGTCGGCTCCGCTACTTGCAAGGCTTGGGCCCACCGCTCACGACCGTTGCCGCGACGACAAGCACAATGCCCCGACCCGGCTTTCCGCCGACTCAAGCATTCCGGCTCCGCAGACCGCCGTATCAGGCTGCCGTCACCGCTGGCACAGTCCGCGGCTGGGGCAGGCCGAATGCCGCCGCAGCCACGTGTGCGGCCAGCAGGGGTGGCACAGCGTTGCCGGCCTGCTCATACTGCTTCGTCTGAGTTCCCTGCCACGGGTAGTCCCCGGGGAAGGACTGCAGCAGGCCCGCCTCGTGAACGGTGATGCGCGCTGTGTCCGAGGCCGCATCGCGGCTCTTCCAGCATCCTCGGCTGCGGGAATCGGCAAGAGCGCGGCGGGCCTGGGTTGGAAAGGGCTCGGCACCGCCGGTCTTGCCGCCGCCGGCGGTGACAGTGGGCGCAGGCCGGTCGGTGGCGCCCCAGCCGATGCCTTCCGCCATGGAGACCCAACAAGCCCGGGACTCGCCGAAAAGGTTGCCATCCTCGCCGTGCTCGGTGTGCGTGGGCTCGGGAGGCTGGGCGGTACGCATGCGCGAGGCGATGAGGATTGCGCGACGTCGGCTCTGCGGAACGCCAAAGTCGGCGGCGTTCAAGTTGCCGCACCAGGTGCTGTAGCCCCATCCACGGAGCACCTCGGCATAGTGGCGGAACAGCGGGAGGGCATCGGGGACCTCCTCCATGACAGCGTCCTCCGGCCGCAAGGCATGGAGGTAACGCATCGGCTCGGCGGCGAGCAGGGAGCGGGGGTCCTGGCACGCAGCAAGGAGCTGCGGCCGGGTGTCCCGGTCTCTGGCGAGGTCATCGATCGCCTGATGGACCAGGGGCTGGTCCCGGAGCCCCAGTTGCTTACCCGCCCGGGACCAGGCCTGGCACGGCGGAGATGCGATGAAGCGGCGGATGCGACCGGCCATTGGCGCCGTGGCGATCTGGGCGACGTCCGCACGAACAGTCGGATGCCCGGCGGCGGCCCGCGTCCGGCAGGCTGCAGCATCCCACTCGATCCCGATGTCAGTGATCCCGTGGTGGGCGCGCAGGCCCTCCGACCAGCCACCGGGCCCAGCGAACAGGTCCAGGGTGTCAGGAGCGGCGGGGGCAGGCATCAGGTCTCCGGGGCAGGTAGGACTGCGGACGTGGCACGGTCAGGTACGGCAAGCTGCGTCCTGCCCAACTGGCGCAGACAGCAGCCGACCAGCCCACACGACCATACAGGCGCCGACCGACGAACCGGCTGCTGAGGGGCACGGCTCCGCGAGGGCCCTGTCGCGGCGGCCCCGGCGGAATCCCAGCTGCCGCGGTTGAACCGAGCCCGACGCACGGCGATGTGATATCACCAGGTCGTCCGCGGCGGCAGATGCCCCCAATCGGACATCAACCGCTTCGACTGGACCTGGGACCTGTGCCGCCAGACCACCACCGCCCCCGGTGGCCTCATCGACAAAGGCACCAAGGGCAAGCGGCGGCGCACCGTCCCCGTCATCGAAGAGATCCGCGACCTCGTGAACTGGCGCATGAACGTGGTCGGCAACGACCCCATGGCCCGCCTCTTCACCGGGCCGCGCGGCGGCCGGGTCACCACAGCCATCCTCCGCGACGCAACCCGCTGGGACGAAGTCGTTGTCAGTCTCGGCTACGAGTACCTGCGTCGGCACGACCTCCGGCACCCCGGCCTCACCTGGTTCGCCGACGCCGGCGTCCCCATCCACGTCCTCCAGAAGATCGCTGGCCACGGCCACATCACCATGACCCAGCGCTACCTGCACCCGGACAAGAGCTCCATCGAGAAGGCTGGCCGGACCCTCAGCAGGCACCTGTCGGCGGACCGGCGCGCTCCGCAGGCGGCATCGCCCAGCTCGGCGCCGGCGGAGACCGGAGTGCGTCACCTGCGTCTCGTCCAGTGAGCACTCGATCGTTCGGGTTGCCCGCCTGCACGGTTCCAGGAGTGCCCGCAAGTGGCGGTGGTCCCGTCGGTCGGTGTCTCCGGTCCCCGGCTGGTCCCTGACAAGATCGCAAGCAGGCGCCATTCCGGCCGACGATCACCTGTCGGCTCATCAGCAAAAAGGCCGCTGGCCGGGGATCTCTCCCGGCCAGCGGCCTTCCGACATTCTGTCGGGACGACAGGATTTGAACCTGCGACCCCTTGACCCCCAGTCAAGTGCGCTACCAAGCTGCGCCACGTCCCGTGGTCTCGGTGCCGGGCGGCGGGGCCTGGGGGGCTCTGCCGGTCGGCTTCTCGACCTTGTCCCCGGTTGTCCCGGCGACGTGGAAAACAATACAGCACGTGGAGGGGTGCTCGCTGCCAGGTTTCGAGGTGGGGTGGGTCAGGGGGTTGATCAGGGGGTCGGGTGGCGGGCGTCGTAGGCGAGGAAGGCGGGGCGCCGGGCGGCGAGGAGGAGGACGGCCGCGACGCAGGCGAGGCCGCCGGTGATCACGGAGGTCGCGGGGCTGGTGAGGGCGGCCACGGCGCCGGACTCGAAGTCGCCGAGGCGGGGGCCGCCCGCGACGACGACCATGAAGATGCCCTGAAGGCGCCCGCGCATCTCGTCCGGGGCCGCGACCTGCATCATCGTGCTGCGGAAGATCATGCTGACGGTGTCGGCGCAGCCGGCCAGGGCGAGCAGGAGGAGGCCGAGCCAGAGGTTGTGGAGCAGGCCGAAGGTGGCGATGGCGAGGCCCCACACGGTGACGGCCGCGAGGACCGCGACGCCCTGGCGGTGGATGCGGGCGACCCAGCCGGAGAAGAGGGCGCCGATCAGGGCGCCGACAGCGGGAGCCGAGACGAGGAGGCCGACCGTGCGGGCGTCGCCTCCGTAGAAGGTGACGGCGATGGCGGGGAAGAGGGAGCGCGGCAGGCCGAAGATCATCGCGGCGAGGTCGGCGAGGAAGCTGGTGCGCAGGTTGGGCTGCTCGCGCAGGAAGCGGAGGCCGTCGAGGACGGAGGCGCGGGCCTTGCCCTCGCCGAGCGGGCGCATGGCGGGCAGGCGCCACATCGCGTAGAGGGTGCCGGTGAAGGCGACGGTGTCGACGAGGAAGGCCGACTGGGCTCCGTAAGCGCCGATGAGGAGTCCGCCGAGCATCGGGCCGACGGTCATGCCGAGGTTCATGCTGACGGTGTTCAGGGCGTTGGCCGCGGGGAGCTGGTGGGACGGGACGAGGCGCGGGATCATCGCGGAGCGCGCGGGCGAGCTGAGGGCGAAGAAGCAGGCCTGGGCGGCGACGGCGGCGTAGAGGACGGCGACCTGGCCGAGGCCGGCGATGGCCTGGACGGCGAGGACGGCGGAGACGACGGCCAGGCCGGCGGCGCCGATCAGGCCGAGCTTGCGCCGGTCCACACGGTCGGCGATCACGCCGCCGTAGAGGCCGAAGACGATGAGCGGGACGAACGAGAAGAGGCCGACCACGCCGGTGGCGAAGGCCGAGTGGGTCAGGTCGTAGACCTGGACGGAGACGGCGACGGCCGTCATCTGCTGGCCTATGGAGGAGACGGCCTGCCCCACCCAGACCCGCCGGTAGTCGGCGTGGTCGCGCAGCGGGCTGAGGTCGGCGAACGCCCGCCGGTACCAGGGGGCGGCGGCCTCCGGGGACGACGGGACGGGGTCGGCGGGCGCCGACGCCTCTGAAGGGCGCGTTGATGAATGATGGTCGTTCGGCACAACCGTCCATGGTCCGCCCCGCCGTCCGCATACTCCCCACCGGGGCCCGGACGGAAAGCCACCGAGCCCCGGGAGAGCTGCCACCATGGCCCGGCCCGGCCGGCCGGGCAGCCGATGGATCAGGCTGCCCGGCCGCCCCGTGGCTACCTGGTCAGGACCTGTTTCTCCCCCGCCTCCACCGCGAAGTCCAGCCGGTTGCCCGGCGGCGGGAACGGGCAGATGAAGTGGTCCGCGAAGGCGCACGGCGGCAGGTAGGCCCGGTTGAGGTCGAGCACGGTACGGCCGTCGGCGTCCGGTGCGGGGAGGGTGATGAAGCGGAAGCGGTAGGTGTCGATGCCGCTCGTCGCGTCGGCGATGACGCCGCTGAGGCGGTTGCCCGCGCTGCTGACGGTCAGGGTGCGGTGCTCGCCGGCGACCGTGAACGCGACCTGCCCGGTGACGGCCAGCGGGCGCTCCTTGCCGTCCGCGTTCGGGACGACGACCGACTGCTCGTCGGCGGCCTCGAACGGGGTGAAGACGGCGGGGACGGCCCACTCCGGCGAGTAGGGGTAGGCGGAGATGCCGGCGAAGGACGCCCGGCGGGGCGCGGCGGGGTCGAAGACCCGCAGGGCCAACTCACCCTCGCGCTCGATCGGGACGAGCAGGACGTCGCCGAGGGCGGCGGTGTCGGCGGCCGGATCGGTGTCGGGGCGGAGCAGGACCTCACCGTCGACGGGGGAGGCGGCGCCGCCGACCGTGATGCCGTCGGCCGCCGCCGCACGCAGCCGGACGCCCTCCGCATCGGCCCACCAGAGCCCGGGCAGGCCGGGGACCTCGCCGGGCCCGGGCTCCAGCCAGTGCGTGCCGATGAGTGCGAGCTGCCCGTGCGGCGCGCTCACCGACGCCGCCCGGTGGTCGCTCCAGTGCTTCCAGTCCTCCGCGGCCGTCTCCGTCATCGGCAGACCCTCCCAATCCGGTCTGCGGCCCGCCGCCCGGCGGACCGCCTGTGTCGGCGACCAGCCGTACCGCAGGCCGCCCCTTCTCGATCACCCAGCACAACACCGGCCACGCGGCCGGTCCATTCCCGTCGCCGCCGCCCGACCGGAAACGGAAACACGGCGGCAACGGGACGCAAGCGGACCGCCCCCTTCCAGCCCCGTCACCCCTTCAGCCGCCGGAACAGTCCCTCCTGCACCACGGAAACGACCAGTTGCCCGTTCCGGTCGAAGATCTCCCCGCGGGCGAGCCCGCGCGCGCCGTGGGCGATCGGGGATTCCTGCTGGTAGAGCAGCCAGTCGTCGGCCCGGAACGGACGGTGGAACCACATCGCGTGGTCCAGCGAGGCCATGTCGAAGTGTCTGGTGCCCCAGAGCGGCTCGACAGGGGCGCGCACGGCGTCGAGGAGCGTCATGTCGCTCGCGTACGTCAGGGCGCAGACGTGTATCAGCGGGTTGTCGGGCAGGGCGCCGTTCGTCCGCAGCCAGACGCCGCTGCGCGCCTCGACGCCCGTCAGCTCCTCCTTCGTCCAGCGCAGGCGGTCGACGTAGCGGATGTCGAAGGGCTGGCGGCGGCTGATGAACGGGGGCAGTTCGCCGAGCCGGGCGCCGACCTCCTCCAGCGCGCTGGGCAGCTCCTCCGGGGCGGGGACGACCGGCATGGGGAACTGGTGCTCGATGCCGCCTTCCTCGGGGTGGTGGAAGTCGGCCGTGAGGGCGAAGATCGAGCGCCCGCCCTGGATGGCGAGCACCCGACGGGTGGTAAAGGAGCGGCCGTCGCGGATCCGGTCGACCTGGTAGACGATCGGCACGCCGGGCACCCCGGGGCGCAGGAAGTAGGCGTGCAGCGAGTGCACCGGCCGGTCGTCGTCGACCGTCCGCCCCGCCGCGACCAGCGCCTGTCCGGCGACCTGGCCGCCGAACGTGCGCTGCAGTGCCTCCTCGGGACTGCGGCCGCGGAAGATGTTCAGCTCGATCTGCTCCAGGTCGAGCAGATCGACGAGGCCGTCGACGGGGGTACCCATGGCTGCGCTTCCTCTCCGGGCTCTCCGGGACCGCGGCCCGGACGGAGGTCTTCCGCCCGCCCGCCGGAGCCCGTTCCTCTCGAATTCTCCAGCTCACTCGAATCCTCCGGCGACCGCTGGAATTCCCGCTCCCCCGGACCCAGCCCCCCGATTCACTCGAACGAGCGCCCGATCGCCGACCCCGGACCGCCCCGGCGGCCCCGGACCGATCGCCGGCTCCGGACCGGTCCGGTGTCCCCGGACCGACCGGACGGCCTGCCAGCCCTACGCCAGCCCGGACTCCCGCACGGTGATGTTGAGCCGCCCCACCAGCCCCAGCGCCGGATCCGCCGTCCCCGCGAGCGTCCGCACCACCCCGTGGTAGGCGAACCGGGCCGGCCCGCCGAAGACGAGCAGGTCGCCGCTGCGCAGCTCCAGGTCGGTCCAGGGCCGGGTCCGGGTCTCGGTGTTCCCGAGCCGGAAGACACAGGTGTCGCCGAGCGAGAGCGACACGACGGGGGCGTCCGTCCGCTCGTCGCGGTCCTGGTGGAGGCCCATCCTGGCGCCGTGCGCGTAGTGGTTGACGATCGCGGTGTCCGGCTCGTAGGAGGAGGCGCCGGCGATCTGGGCGGCCCGCTCCCCGTACGCGTCCGCCACCGCCCGCCGGGCGAGGTTCCCGAGGAGCGGCGGGAACGGCTTGACCGGCGCGCCGTCGTCGGCGGTCCGCCGGTAGCCGTAGGGGTACCAGTGCCAACCGAGGCTCACCATCCGGACGGACATCAGTCCGCCGGTGGGCATCCGGACGGCGTGCAGGCCGGCCGGGCCGCAGGCCCATTCCCGGCAGGCGGCGACGAGGCGCAGCTGGGCGTCGGCGTCCAGCCAGTCGGGGAGGAGGACGGCACCGGGCGCCGGTTCGGAGCGCCCGCGCGGGGCGGCGGGCTCCGAAGGGTCACCGAACAGCTCGCCCTGGATCACGCCACCATCCTCGCGCACCACGGGCCGGAAGCCCCCACCCGGCCGGAAGCCCCCCCCACCCGACCAGAGGCCCCCACCCGGCCGGAAGCCCCCCCACCCGACCAGAGGCCCCCACCCGGCCGGAAGCCCCCCACCTGACCGAGGCCCCCGCCCGGACACCCCACGCCCGGAAGCCCCCGCCGGAGACCGAACCGGACGCCCTCCCCCCACCAGCCCCAGTTCCCGCGCGCAGTCCGGCCACGCCTCCCAGCCCTGCCGCCGGAGGATCTCCTCCCCCACGGCGGTCTGCTCGCGGCGGGTCGCGTGGTCCGGCCGGTCGGCGAAGCGGAGGCCGCCCGCTTCCGTCCAGGTGGGCGCCCGGATCTGGAGGCCGCCGTAGTAGCCGTTGCCGGTGTCGGCCCGCCAGTCGCCGCCGCTCTCGCAGTCGGCGAGCTCGTCCCAGATGAGGTCCGCGACCCGCACGGCCGACCAGGCCCGTCCCCCGGCCGGCACCAGCGCCGCCGCGCAGAGCGCCGTCACGACCAGCAGGACCGCGACCGGCGACGCCGCCGCGCCCCACCCGAAAGGCTCGTCACACGAATGCGGCACAGCAGCCGACCCTAGGCGCGCCGCCACGACACCCGCCCCGACACGCCGGACACGCCGACGGCCGCTCCCCCGCGCAGCGGAGAAGCGGCCGTGACGCTGACCCAGTCGTCGGCGCAGACGTCGACGCGCACGCAGGCGAAGCAGCAGGCGCACTCAAAGGCCCCCGGCGTCACCCGCCGTCGATCGACGTCAGATGCTCAGGACCTGGCCCGGGAAGATCAGGTCCGGGTTGCCGCCGACGACCTTGGCGTTGTTCTTGTACAGGTCGTGCCAGTCGAGGCCCTGCGCGGCGGCGATGGTGCTCAGCGTGTCACCGGACTTGACGGTGTAGCTGCCACCCTTGGCCGGAGCGGCCGGAGCGACGGGCTTGGCGTCGTTCGAACGGTTCCAGGACGGCGCGCCCTTGTCGGCCTTCGGAGCGGCGTCGGCCTTCGGGGCCTGGGTGGGCTTCGCAGCCGGAGCAGCCGGAGCGGCCGGCTTGGCAACCGGGGCAGCCGGCTTCGCGGCCGGAGCGGCCGGCTTGGCGGTGTTCGCGCCGGCCGAGGTGTCGACGGCGGCCGGGGCGCCGCCCTTGGTCAGGCCGGCCTTGACGGAGCACACGGGCCAGGCGCCCGGGCCCTGCGAGGCGAGGACCTTCTCCGCGACGGCGATCTGCTGCGCCTTGGTGGCCTGGTTGGCCTGCGAGGCGTAGGCGGTGCCGCCGAAGGCGGCCCAGGTGCTGGAGGTGAACTGCAGGCCGCCGTAGAAGCCGTTGCCCGTGTTGATGGCCCAGTTGCCGCCGCTCTCGCACTGGGCGACGGCGTCCCAGGTGGAGACGGGGGCGGCGGAGGCCGAGGTGGCCGTGACGAGGCCGGCCACCGGCAGGGCCGCGACGGCGGCGCCCGCGACGACCGCCATGCGCACGCGGTTGCGCTTGGTGGCGGTGGAGGTGGTGGCAGCGGCGGTCTCGTGACGGAAGGTCATGGGGTTCCTCTCGACAGCCCCGGGCGGGCAGGCGGAACCAGGCCCCGGAAGGGGCCGCGTTCGTTGCCGCGTCCGTCGGACGGCCGTGCACGTGTCGGACGTGCCGCTGCCGCCCCGGCCACCCACCGCTCGCCGGCAACCCGTTCGAGCGGTCGCGTCGGCGGGCACGTGCCGCTGCCGGTGCGGGACCGGCGGGCTGTGTGTCGGGGGTGAACCCGGGTGGCGCTCGTTGCGCCGTCCAAGAAGCTACGAGTCGGTCGGCGGGGAAACCAAAACCCGAACGGTCTGCCCAGCTCACGCATGGGTTACCAGCGGTAATAACGCCACAATCCTGACTGAATTGTCCGTTTTAGCCGCTAATTCCAAGATCAAACATTCGGGCCGGGTGACCCACCTCACGGTTTCATTCCGACAGGCCCGCCCACGACATCGACACATTGCGACCACATGAACACGTGCTGCGGTCGGATCCGGGGCAATTCCCGTCAGCCTCGACGACCACCCGTGACGCCTGACACAGGGGTCCGTTGGTTATGGCGACCTCCCCGTAACCGCAATCAAGACCCACTCCAGGAGACCCTGTGCCGCGCATGCTCGACGTCAGCGACGAGGTCCGGTCCGAGATCGGCGACGACGAGGCCGACCGCCTCCTCGGCGGCGACCGCGCCCCCGACAACTACGAGTGCACCTCCTGCCGCACTCCCGGTGACACCTACTCGGACCCCACCAGCACGGTGCTGTTCGTGGGAGACGAGACCGCCGTGCTCGCCTTCGCCCACGCCCGCTGCATCCCGTCCCAGGTGGTGCCGGTGGCGGAGGAGCAGCTGGCCGGAGCCGTCCGCAGCATCAACCAGGCCCAGACCGACGCCCCGGGCCTCCCCGCCGTCAACGCGCCCGCGCCGTCCGCCGTGGTGACGCCCACCGCCCCGGTTCCCGCGGCGACCACCCCGGCGCTCGGCACCCCGGTCGCCGACGGCCGGCCCAGCGCCCCCGGCCAGGCCGCCATCCTCGGCATCACCTGCGGCCTGGTGCTGCACGGCAAGGTCGGTCACGCGTCGCTCGTGGTCGAGCCGACCGGGCCGGTCGGCCGGCCGGGCAACACCACCGGCGAGGACGAGTTCCTCGACCTGCTCCAGGACGCCGGCTTCCAGCCCGTCGCCGACCTCGACGAGACGCCCGACCAACTCCCGGGCTGGTCGGTCCTGGTGGCCATGGGCAAGCTGCACGCGATCCTGCAGCCCGCGGCGGCCGGCGGCAGCACCGGCTGGTGGCAGGCGCACCAGCCGCTCCAGGTGACGGACGCGTGGCGGCTGGCCGCGAGTCAGCTGTCCGAGGTGACGATGTACGCGGTGCCGGCCGGGACGGTCGGCCGGCAGCCGCGCGAGGACCTGCTCCGCCAGGCTCTGGAGCGCGCGGTGTCGATGGGCCGGGTCGTCGCCGCCTCCCTCCCGCTCGCCGGCACCTGAGCCGTACCCCCGCCGCGCCCGGCCCGCCCCAGCGCATCGATCACCCCACGCCGCAAGCCCCGCAACCCCGCAACCCCGCAACCCCGCAAGACCTCACTCCCCCCACGACAGCCCGCAACGCCCCCAGCGCTCCAGCCCGACGCCCCCACGGCCGGAAGGCGGCCCTCCGATCGGCATAGGCCACCTTCCGGCCGGGTCCCAGGACCCCGCATCCCCGGACGACTTCGCTCGTTGGCCCCTGTGTGTACAGCTACGACGTATCCGCGACCCCCGGCAGGACCGCCACCGTCCCCCGCTCGATCCCGGGCATGCGCCCGTCGTACGACGCCGAGCACCCCCACTCGACGACGCCGATCTACGACGAGCTGTACTCCGAGTACCGGCGGCTGTTCCGCGCGCTGCCGGGCGACCGGTCGGGCGAGGAGGACCTGAAGTTCACCGGCTTCGCGATCCGGGAGGGGTACCCGCTGCCGGTGGACCCGCGGTCGTACCCGCAGCAGCAGGCGTTCCAGACGTACGGGGGCCAATCTGCGGGCCTGCCGCAGTTCATGCCCGCCCAGCAGGCGAATCCGCACCCCGCCAACCCCACGAGTGACGGCTACGGACACGCCACGCATCACGCCACCGGCCACCACCCGACGGGACACCACACCACCGGGCACCAGCCGGCCGGCCCCCACACCACCGGCGCACACACCACCGGCCATCACCACATCGCCAACCACCACCCCCACGGGCACCACCAGCCGAACGGCCACCAGGCCCCGCCCGCACCGCAGTTCACCAACGGCCAGGGCTGGGTGGCCGCCGGCTTCCTCGGCTCGCCCGGCCAGGTCCCCCACCCGATTCCCGCACCGCCCCCCGTCCCGTCCCCGATGATGGGCACGGCCCCGTCCGCCGCCGGCGGACGGCACCGGCAGATGCTGTCCCTCCCCCCGGGCCGCACGGGCGACCACCACTGAGCCGTCCGGACCAGGCACCACCGAACGACCGAGGGCCCCGCCGCCGAAGCGACGAGGCCCTCACTCGCGAAGGTGCGCGGGCCCCTACGGCCCCACGCACCAAACGGTGCCACTACTTCTTCTTGCGCTTCTCCCGCACGCGCACCGAGATCGAGATCGGCGTCCCGACGAAGCCGAACTCCTCGCGCAGCCGGCGCTCGATGAAGCGGCGGTAGCCCGCCTCCAGGAAGCCCGAGGCGAACAGCACGAAGCGCGGCGGACGGGTGCCCGCCTGGGTGCCGAACAGGATGCGCGGCTGCTTGCCGCCGCGGATCGGGTGCGGGTGGGCGGCGACGAGCTCGCCGAGGAAGGCGTTCAGGCGGGCGGTCGGGATGCGGGTCTCCCAGCCGTCCAGCGCGGTCTCGATCGCCGGGACGAGCTTCTCCATGTGCCGGCCGGTCTTCGCCGAGACGTTGACGCGCGGGGCCCACTGGACCTGGACGAGGTCGCGCTCGATCTCGCGCTCCAGGTAGTAGCGGCGCTCCTCGTCGAGCTGGTCCCACTTGTTGTAGGCGATGACGACGGCGCGCCCGGCCTCGACGGCCATCGAGATGATGCGGGTGTCCTGCTCGGCCAGGGTCTCGCTGGCGTCGATCAGGACGACCGCGACCTCGGCCTTCTCCAGCGCGGAGGCGGTGCGCAGCGAGGCGTAGAAGTCGGCGCCGGCGGTGAGGTGGACGCGGCGGCGGATGCCGGCCGTGTCGACGAACTTCCAGGTCTTGCCGCCGAGTTCGATCATCTCGTCGACCGGGTCGCGGGTGGTGCCGGCCAGCTCGTTGACGACGACGCGCTCCTCGCCGGCGACCTTGTTGAGCAGGCTGGACTTGCCGACGTTCGGGCGCCCGATCAGCGCGACGCGGCGCGGGCCGCCGGGGGCGGCGCCGCCGAAGGTCTGCGGCGGGGCCTCGGGCAGAGCGGCCATGACGGCGTCGAGCAGGTCGCCGGAGCCGCGGCCGTGGAGGGCCGAGACGGGGTACGGCTCGCCCAGGCCGAGGGACCACAGGTAGGCGGCCTCGGCCTCGGTGGACTGGCCGTCGACCTTGTTGGCGCACAGGACGGTCGGCTTGCCGGCCCGGCGGATGATCTTGATCAGGGCCTCGTCGGTGTCGGTGGCGCCGACGGTGGCGTCGACGACGAACAGCACCGCGTCGGCCTGCTCGATGCCGAGCTCGGCCTGGGCGGCCACCATCGCGTCGATGCCGAGGACGTCGATCTCCCAGCCGCCGGTGTCGACGACCTTGAAGCGGCGGCCGTTCCAGCTGGCCTCGTAGCTGACCCGGTCGCGGGTGACACCCGGCTTGTCCTCGACGACGGCCTCGCGGCGGCCGATGATGCGGTTCACGAGGGTCGACTTGCCGACGTTCGGGCGGCCGACGATGGCCAGCACCGGCAGCCGGACGTGCTCGGCGGCGTCGAGGCCGTCCACGTCGTCGAGGTCGAAACCCTCTTCGGCGGCGAGGGCCATGAACTCGGCGTACTCGGCGTCGTCCAGCTCACCGTGGCCGGTGGCGTGCTCTGCGGTCATGTTCGTCTGTTCCGTTTCCCGGCCCGGCCCTTCCCAGGGGCGCGCCGTGCGTACCTGCCCCGCTCGGGGCAGCGCGAGTACTACTCCTGCGGCACCTCGGCGGTGCCGCAGTTCGTTCGGGATCACCCGGGGCCGGAGCCCGGCGGGCCACCCCCATGAAGGATCACGTGCACGATTCCACGCAGGATCGCACCCTGAGGATCACACCGACG
Source organism: Kitasatospora sp. NPDC048722 (assembly GCF_040650235.1). Lineage (NCBI taxonomy): Bacteria > Bacillati > Actinomycetota > Actinomycetes > Kitasatosporales > Streptomycetaceae > Kitasatospora > Kitasatospora sp. NPDC048722. Next base: position 36,503 of record NZ_JBEZGX010000021.1, on the reverse strand, counting down.
ACAGGCCGGCCCGCTCCTCCACCAGGGCGACGATCCGCCCGATCACCTGCTCCAGGGTGAGGTCGCTGGTGTCCACCAGGACCGCGTCGGCGGCCTGGGTCAGCGGGGCCGTCTTCCGGGAGGAGTCGGCGGCGTCCCGGCGGGCGAGGTCGGCGGCCATCGCGGTGATGGTCGCCTCGTCGACACCCTTGGCGCGCAGCTCGGCCGCCCGGCGCTCGGCGCGGGCGGTCTCGGAGGCGGTCAGGAAGATCTTGACGGTGGCGTCCGGGAACACCACGGTCCCCATGTCCCGGCCCTCCGCGACGATACCGCGCTCGGCGACCCCGGCGCAGCCGCGCTGCAGCTCGACCAGCCGGGTGCGCACCGCCGGCACCGCGGACACGGCGCTGACCCGCGCCGTCACCTCGGGGCCGCGGATCGGGCCGGACACGTCCTGCCCGTCCACGGTGATGGTGGGCCCGTCGGCGTCCGTCCCCGACACGATCACCGGCTTGCCGCACGCGACGGCCACCGCCTCCGCGTCGTCCGTGTCGACGTCGTTGGCCAGCATCCACCAGGTCATCGCCCGGTACATGGCACCGGTGTCCAGGAAGCTCAGGCCCAGCCGGGCGGCCACGGCGCGCGACACGGTCGACTTGCCGGAGCCGGAGGGTCCGTCGATGGCGACGACGACCGGGGCGTGCGCTCGGTCGGCAGTGTCCACGGGGTCGAACCTCTCTCTGAGCATGGGGCCCGGCGCCTGGACGGCCAGTGGGCAGGCGTTGTACAGGCACGCGGGCGGGGATTGTCTCCCTCAAGGTTAATGGACCGCCGCAGGCCCCCGCCCCGCCCGGTCCGACCGCCCCGACGGCCCTACCGCCCCAGCAGTTCCACCACCGCGTTCCCCAGCCGGGGCCGGACGTACTCGCCGTCCCGCTCGATGCCGAGCACCCCGCCCAGGAAGGCCATCGTGAGCTGCCCGTCCGGCCTGCCCCACGCGAAAGGCACCGTCGAGACGTGCGACGGAAAGGCGTTCTCCTCGAAGCACTGCCCCCGCCACCCGAAGGCCGTCCGCGGCTCCGGCCCGGAGGGCTTCCGGGTGTGGGCGAAGAAGGCCGTGATCCACCCGGAGACGAAGTCCCCGCCGGAGTCCGACCGCCACTTGTACAGCGAGCGCCAGAACTCCTGGTCCACCGGCCAGCCGGCGGCCGTCCGCGCCAGGACCTTCAGCACCGGGCGCAGCTCGGCGAACCAGGGCGCGAGCGGCTCGAACCACGGTGCCAGCTCGCCGACCCGCTCCGCCAGCAGCGCCCAGTCGTTCACCGTCCCCTCCAGGCGGACCCGGGGGATGCCGCACAGCGTCTCCCACCGGAACTCGTAGTAGGGGCTGACGACGTCCATCAGCGCGACCAGCACCGACGAGACGTCGTCCGGCGTGGTCGTCGAGAAGGCGGGCCGGAACAGTTCGACGAGTTCCGCCCCCACCGCCTCCGCCAGCGGCTCGCGCACCAGGCGGATCGAGGCGGCCCAGTCCGGCTCCGCGCCCAGCAGGGAGTTGTCCCGGACGACGATCGGACGCTTCTCCCCCGACGGGTCCGCCCCGAACACCCCCGCGTACAGGTCCGCGTTCAGGCGCACGTGGACGGCCGCCTCGTGCACCACCGCGTACCAGAGCACGTCCGGCGACAGCCTCAGCGGCAGGTGCCCGCAGAACGCGACGTGCGCCGCCCGCAGCAGCAGGCTCCACGTCGGCTCGTCCCCGGCCGGCCGCTGCCGTTCCGCCGGCGTGGCCAGCACCGAAACCGCACTGCGGTGGTGGAGGCGGAACTCCCCACCCACCACGGCCGCCAGGAACGCGTCGTTCCCGACGACGTCCAGCTCCCCCGCGTCACCCGGCTCCTGGCCTTCACCGAGCGGTACGTCGACGATCACGACAGCTCCCCCCGGGCCCCTCAGTCCCGCACGCTCCACCCGCTCGCCCGTAGCGCCGCCGTCAGCGGCTTCACGGCCGTCGGGGCGACGGACAGCTGGACGAAGCCGACCTGCTGCCCGTCGGAGTGCTCGATGACGACGTCCTCGATGTTGACCCCGGCCGCGCCGACCTCGCCGAAGAGCCGGCCGAGCTCGCCGGGCTGGTCGCCGAGGACGACCGACACCGTCTCGTACCGGGTGGGCGGCGCGCCGTGCTTGCCCGGGATGCGGGCCTGCCCGGTGTTGCCGCGCCGCATGACGGCCTCGATGCCGGCCGCGCCCGAGCGGCGCTCGTCCTCCTCGGCGGCGTCCAGGGCGCGCAGCGCGGTGACGGTCTCGCCGAGGTCCGCGGCGACCTCCTCCAGGATGTCGGCGACGGCGCCCGCGTTGGCGGAGAGGATGTCGACCCACATGCCGGGGTTGGAGGCGGCGATCCGGGTGACGTCCCGGACGCCCTGCCCGGAGAGCCTTATCGCCGTCTCGTCGGCGTGCTCCAGCCGGGCGGCGACCAGCGAGGACACCAGCTGCGGGGCGTGGGACACGAGCGCGACCGCCCGGTCGTGCGCGGCGGCGTCCATGACGATCGGCATCGCACCGCACAGCGCGACGAGCTCCAGGACGGCGTTGAGCGTCTCGGTGTCGGTGTCGGGGGTGGGGGTGAGCACCCAGGGCCGGCCCTCGAACAGGTCGGCGCGGGCGGCCAGCGGGCCGGAGCGCTCACGGCCCGCCATCGGGTGGCTGCCGATGTAGTGGACGGTGTCGCAGCCGAGCGCTGCGGCCTCGGCCCGCGGGCCGGCCTTGACGCTCGCGACGTCGGTGTACCAGCGGGCCAGGTTGCGGCGCTGGCAGTCGGCGAGCACCTTGCCGACCAGCGCGGGCGGGACGGCGATGACCGCGAGGTCGACCGGGCCGTCGGCGGGTTCGGTGGTGCCCGCGCCGAGCGAGGCGGCCGTGCGGGCGGCGTCCGGGTCGGCGTCCTCCAGGTGGACGGTCAGCCCGCGGCCGGTCAGGGCGAGGGCGGCGGAGGTGCCGATGAGTCCGGTGCCGACGACGACGGCAGTGCGCATGGCGGGTCGTTCTCCTTCACGGGCCTGGCCGGCGGGCCGGGGTGTGCTCGCCCCATCCTCTCGCATGGCCCCCGCCCTCGCGCCCACCGCCCACCCCGCCACCGCACAGACCCACCCCACCACCAGGGAGAACCGCCGACGCCCGGCCCCCGTCCCACAGAGTGCACACGCCACCGCGCGGGCGAATTCCGGAGACGCCCGCACGGAGGCGGGGCAGACTGGCCGCCCGAGCAGAGACCGTCGGCGCAGGCGGCAGGACGCGAACGAAGGGGTTGCGCATGGACGATCAACACAGCGGCGAGGCGGAGCGGCGGAAACCGGCGGCCGTACCGGCGCACCCGTCGGCCCTCGACTCGGTCGTGGTGTACGCCGAGGGCGCGGTCTGCCGCCGCCGGGCCACGGTGCCCGTCCCGGCCGGCGGCCGCCTGCGGCTGACGGGCCTGCCCCGCGCGCTGGACGGCCGCTCGCTGCGCGCCCAGGTGCTCGCCGGCCCGGCCGGCACGGCCGTGACCGAGGCGCGCGTGGAGCAGCTCGCCGAGATCCGCGACGAGTCCGAACTCCCTTCCCTTCAGCGGGAACTGGACGAGGCCAGGGAGCGTCTGAGCGCCCTCGTCGAACGCCACCGCCTGGTCCTCGCGTCGATCGCCGAGACGAGCGCCCTTCGCGCGGTGCCGCCGCAGCGGCGGCGACCCGACGAAGTCCTGCGCCGCACCCCCGCCGACGCGTGGCTGGAGCTGGCCGAGTTCGTCGACGAGCGGCTGGCCGGGCTCCAGACGCGCGCCGAGCGGCTCACCCGGGAGATCGAACTCGCGGACCACGCGTGCGAGTTGATCAACGAACGGCTGGAGCGCGCGTCCACCGCAGGACCGTCCCACCCGGTGGAGACGGCCACCACCGTCCTGCTCACCCTGACGACCGCCCCGGCCCCCGTCGACGGACCGGACACCGCCGCCACCCCCACCGCCCCCGCCCACCTGGAGATCGAGCTGGAGTACGGCGTCGCCGCCGCCCGCTGGATCCCCGCCTACCGGCTGTCCTACCGGCACGGCGCCGACACCGGCCGCCTGGTCCTGCGCGCCTCCGTCGCCCAGCAGACCGGCGAGGACTGGACGGGCGTCCGCCTCGCGCTGTCCACCGCCGACCTCGACCGCCGCACCGACCTGCCCAGGCTGCGCTCGCTGCGGATCGGCCGCAGCCAGCCGGCGCCGCCGCCGTCCGGCTGGCGCGAGCCCCCGAGCGGCCTGTCCGACCTGTTCACCGGCTACGACGCGGCCGACGAGCTGCCCGGCAGGCCCCGCACCGGCCCGCTCGCCGCCTCGGCGCCGACGCCCAGCCACCTGGCCTGGCAGCAGCGGCCGCTCCCGGCCGCTCCCCGCCCCGCGGCACCGGGCGGCCCGGGCGGCAATCCGTACGGTGTGAGCGGGCGCGGCGGCGGCACCCGGGACTCCGCCGACGGCGACTACCCGCCGGCCGCACCGCCGCCCCCGCCCGGCCCCGGCTTCGCCGGCTACGGGGGCGCACCGGTCCCCCGGTCGGAGCCCCCGGCACCGGTCGCACCCGGCGGCCCCGCCCCCGCCGCCTTCGGCGGGGCCCCGGCGCCCGTCCCCGGAGCCGCCCCGGCCGCCCGGTCCGCACCGCCCGAGGCCAGGAAGCGCATGGGCCGCCGCCAGAGTTCCGCCGCCGAGCACCCGTACACCGCGGACGCCGGTTCCCCGGGAGCCCACGGCGGCCTCACCCCGGCCGCGGCCCTGCTCGACTACCCCGGGCTCGTCCTGGCCGGCCCCGACGAGCCCGCCGCCCGCCGCGGCACCCTCCACCCGCCCACCGGCGCCCCGGACGCGGGCAGCGGCGGCCTCGGCCGCGTGCGCGGCCTGCGCCTGCCCCGGCACGCCGTGGCGCCGCGCGTCTCGGCCGGCTCCTTCGACCACCGCTTCGACGCCGCCGCCCCCGCCGACATCCCGTCGGACGGCACCTGGCACACCGTCACGGTGGACGAGATCCCGCTGTCCGTCCGCCCCGAGTACGTCACCGTCCCGGCCGTCGAGGAGAAGGTGTACGCGACGCTCGTCCTCGCCAACCGCACCGACCGCGCCGTCCTGGCCGGCCCGGTCGAGGTCACCGTGGACGACGAGTTCCTGCTCACCGCCGCCCTGCCCACGCTCGCCCCCGGCGGAGTGCGGCGCGTGGGCATCGGTGTCACCGAGAGCATCGAGGTGGCGCGCCGCACCGAGCTGCACGAGGCCGCCGCGGGCAAGCTGAACGTGCTGAACAACAGCACCGTGCTCGACCACCGGGTGCACGTCGAACTGGCGAACCGGCTCGGCCGGGCCGTCACCGTCGAGGTCCGCGAGCGCGTGCCGGTCTCCTCCGACGCCGAGGTCCGGATCGAGGAGCACGCCGACTGGCACGCCCCGACGGTCCCGACCCCGGAGTGCCCGCCCAGCAGCCGGCTGTGGCGGGTCGAACTGCCCCCGGGCGGGCGCGCCGAGCTCGACGGCGGCTACCAGATCAAGATCCCGGCCGGAAAGGCCATCGTCGGCGGAAACCGGAGGAACTGAGAATGACCGGAACCATCCCCCTCCCCGTCACCGCCGTCACCTGTCTGGAGGACCGCAGCCAGGTCGAGCGCACGGCGACGGTCGACCTCGTCGCGGGCGTCCAGCGCCTGCGCCTGGGCCCGCTCACCGCGCTCGCCGTGGACCGCACCCTGCGCGCCGAGACGAGCGCGCCCGGCAGCCGCGTCCTGGACGCCCGCCTGGTGCGCAGCTGGACCCCGCGCTCCCCGCAGCCGCCGGGCCCGGAGGACTCCGAACTGCGCCACCGGCTCCACGAACTGGACGCCGAGACCCGGCTGACCGACCAGGCCCGCACCCGCCTGGAGGCCCGGCTGGCGCTGCTCGCCCAGCTCTCCGCCGACCTCCTGCGCGAGGTCGGCGAGGGCGCCGGCGTCGGCGAGGTCGAACGCGGCCGCTGGACGCGCGAGCTGGACCGGGTGGACGCCGAGCGCGAGCGCCACGGCGAGGAACTGCGCGCCACCCGCTCCCGGCTGCGCCGCCTGGAGGAGGAGCGCTCGCGGGTGCTGACCGCGCTCGACGAGGCCGAGGAGGAGCCGGCCGAGCTGGTCGCCCACCTGGACCTCACCGTCGAGGCCGCCTCGGCCGGCCCCGGCACGCTGACCGTCAGCCACCTGGTGCCGTGCGCGCTCTGGCGCCCGTCCTACCGCGCCACCCTCGCCGGCGGGAGCCTGAGCCTGGAGTCGGAGGCCGTCGTCTGGCAGCGCACCGGCGAGGACTGGACCGGCGCACGGCTCACCTTCTCCACCGCCCGCTCCGCCCTCGCCACCGATCCGCCCGCGATCACCCCGGACGTCCTGATGCTGCGCGAGCGCACCGCCGAGGAGCGCCGCACGGTCGAGGTCGAGCTGCGTGAGGAGACGGTCAGCACGCTCGCGCCGGACGCCGCCGTGCCGGGCGTGGACGACGGCGGCGAGGTCCGGGTGCTGCCCGCGCCCGCCCCGGCCACCGTGCCGTCCGACGGCCGGGCGCACCGGGTGCCGCTGGGCGGCTTCGAGGCACCGGCGAGCAGCGAGTACGCGTGCGCGCCGGAGCTGTCCCCGCTGGTCACCCAGGTGGTCCGGTTCCGCAACGCGGCCGGGCACCCGCTGCTGGCCGGCCCGGTCGAGCTGGTCCGCGGCAGCGGCTTCACCGGCCGTGGCGAGCTGCGCTTCACCGCGGCCGGCGCCGAGGCCGAGCTGGCGTTCGGCAGCTCGGACGGCTACCGGGTGGTCCGCGAGACCGAGGAGCGGCAGGCCACCGCCGGGCTCACCGGCCGCCAGACGACCACCCGGAAGGTCCGGCTGCACCTGTCCCGGTTCTCCGGCCCGGAGGAGCGGGACGAGCAGGTCGTCACGGTCCGCGAGCGGGTGCCGGTCTCGGAGGTGTCGGCGGTGGAGGTGCGGCTGCGCAAGGAGGAGTGCACCCCGGCCCCGGACGCGTTCGACGCCGAGGGCATCGTGCGCTGGGACGTGCCGCTCGGCCCGGGCGCCCGCCGGACGGTCACGCTGGTGTACGAGATCTCGGCCTCCTCGAAGGTGGCCGGACTCTGACCCCGCCGGGGACGCACCGGGAGCCGTCCCCGAAAACGCACCGGACTTCCGCGCCCAGGTGACAACCGCTCAGCACCAAAGGGACCGAACCGGGTACAAAAGGAACATGATCCTCCATCTCGCACCCCTGGACGACTGGCTGGCCGACCCCGGCCGCCCGTACGCCGCCGCCTCGCTGCTCACCGACGGGTTCATCCACTGCTCGGCGGACGAGCGGACGGCGCTCGCGGTGGCCAACCACTTCTACGCCGACGCCCCCGATCCGCTGATGGTGCTGCTGATCGAGGAGTCGCTGGTGGAACCGATGGTCAAGTGGGAGGCTCCGCACGGCGCACCGCCGCCCGGGGCCACGCCCGGCGTGCAGTTCCCGCACATCTACGGCCGGCTGAACCGGTCCGCCGTGGTGGGCCTGGAGAAGGTCCTGCGCGGCCCGGACGGCCGCTGGGCCTCCCTCACGCCCTGGAGCTGAGGCCCCCGGAGCCGAGAGCCCGGCGCCGGACGACGCCCGGCGGAGGGCTCACAGCCACCCGCGCTCCCGCGCCGCCATGCCCGCCTGGAAGCGGGTGGTGGCGCCCAGCGCCCGCATCAGGCTCTGCAGCCGGCGCTGGGTGGTCCGGGCGCTCCAGCCGAGCGAGCGGGCGATCGACTCGTCGGTCAGGCCGGCCGCCAGCAGGCCCAGCAGCTTGCGGTGGTCGGCCGCCGGCTCCAGCGCCGTGTCCGTCGCGCCGATCGCGGCCTGGAGCTGGACGGCCCGCTCCCACTCGGCCTCGAACAGGGTGTCCAGCGCCTGGAGCAGCGCCGAGGGGTGGATGACGTAGGCGGCGTCGAGGACGCTGTCGCCGACGCTGATCGGGATGATCGCCATCCGGTCGTCCGAGATGATCATCTTCATCGGCAGCGTGGGCCGGACCCGCGCCTCCTCGCCGTCCGCGACGCCGACCAGGATGTTCCGCTCCAGCCGGCCCGGCCAGGCCACCGCCTCCCGGTCGTAGATGGTCCGGAAGCGCAGACCCTCGCGCAGCCGGTCCCGCTGCGTCGGCATGAGCCCCACCGGGTCCTGGATGTACGGCGGGCAGTCGAAGCCGCGCACCTGGTACTGGCTGGTCTCGGTGATGTGCTCCAGCCGCTGGGCGATCGCCTCGCCGCCGGTCAGCACCTCGACCGAGTGCGCCGGGTCGGTGTAGCGCGACGCCTCCCGGAAGGCGTCCATCAGCCGGTGCATCTCGGCCCGCGCGTGGCGCAGTTCGGACTCCCGGTGGCCTATCAGGGTCCCGATCGCGACGTCGGGGGCGACCGGCAGGTAGCGCTGGCGGTCCACCGGCGCGCGGGTGGCCATGCCCTGCTGGGCGAGCCGGTCGAGCGCGCGCACGCTCTGCTGGAGGGTCAGCCCGCAGCTCTCGGCCAGGTCCTCCGCGGTGGACTGCGGGTTGGCCACCAGCGCGGCGTAGACCTGCCCGTCCGGCTCGGCCAGTCCCAGTGCGCTGAGTGGTGCATCGGACACGACGCCGTCTCCCCCTGTTCGCCCCCACCGGCGCCCACCCTGGCGCACTCCCGCCACGTGGCGCGGCGGTGGTCAGGTGGCCATCCTCTGCCACGGATCACGGCGCTGACAAGGCCGTGACCAGCCGGTGCGTCCCGGCTCACACACACGCCGGAGGGCCCCCCGCCACCACGGGCGGGAGACCCTCCGGAGAACTGTCGGTGAACCGGGCCCCTACAGGCCGACCTCGTGCATCAGCTGGCCGACCTCGGGGTTGGTGAGGCGGCGCAGCCAGCCCGACTTCTGGTCGCCCAGCGCGATCGGGCCGAAGTGGGTGCGCACGAGCTTCTCGACCGGGAAGCCGACCTCGGCCAGCATCCGGCGCACGATGTGCTTGCGGCCCTCGTGCAGGGTCACCTCGACCAGGTAGTTCTTGCCGACGTTCGAGATGACCTTGAAACTGTCGGCGCGGGCGTAGCCGTCCTCCAGCTCGACGCCCTTGGCGAGCTGCTTGCCCAGGTCGCGCGGGATCGGGCCCTGGATGGCGGCCAGGTAGGTCTTGGTCACGCCGTACTTGGGGTGGGTGAGTCGGTGGGCCAGCTCGCCGTGGTTGGTGAGCAGGATGATGCCCTCGGTCTCGGTGTCCAGGCGGCCGACGTGGAACAGCCGGGTCTCCCGGTTGGTCACGTAGTCGCCGAGGCACTGGCGCCCCTCCGGGTCCTCCATGGTGGAGACGACGCCGGCCGGCTTGTTGAGCGCGAAGAACAGGTAGGACTGGGTGGCGACGGTCAGGCCGTCGACCTTGATCTCGTCCTTCTCCGGGTCGACGCGCTTGCCCTGCTCGGTCACGGTCCTGCCGTTGACCTCGACGCGGCCCTGCTCGATCAGCTCCTCGCAGGCGCGGCGGCTGCCGATGCCGGCCCGGGCCAGGACCTTCTGCAGACGCTCGCCCTCGGGCTCGCCGAAGGTCTTCGGCAGCTTGACGGCGGGCTTGTCGTGCCGGGCGAGGACGGCGTCCTCGATCCTGGCCTGGAGCTCGCGCGAGCGCTGCGGCTGGCGGCGCGGGTCGCCAGGGGCGCCCTGGCCCTCGCGGCGCGGGCGCGGCGCCGGGCCGGGGCGCCGGCCGGCGAAGCCGCCGCGGGCGGGGGTGGCGTTGGGGCCGCCGCCGAACTCGGGGCGGTCGTAGCGCCGCTCCTCGGGCCGCAGCGGGCGGTCCGGGTAGCGGCGGTCGTCGCGCCGGTCGTCCCTGCGGTCGTCGCGGCGGGAGTCCCGCCCGGACGAGCCGGAGCCGCCGCGCGAGCCCGCGCCGCCGCCGTAGGAGCCGCCGCGCGAGCCACCGCCGTACGAACCGCCGCCGGACGACCCGCCGCGCGAGCCCGCGCCGCCGCGGCCGCCGCCCCCGTAGGAGCCGCCGCCCCGGCCCCCGCCCTGTCCGCCGCGACCGCTTCCGCCGCCGCTGCTGTTCCTGCCGTTGCCACTGCTACGCATCAAAGTGTCCGTACGTCGTTCCGTCTGGGATGTGCGGTCGTTTCGGCCGACCTCACCGCCCCCTGCCGATCGTGCTCAGCCCGACCGGCCTCGCCACTGCCGTCCGCGGCCTGCGCGGCAGCGGCGGCGACCGCCTCCGCGATCATCGTGCCCTCCAGGGACTCCGCTTCCACGTCGTCGACCTCGGGCAGGAAGGGAGCGAGCTCCGGCAGCTCGTCCAGGCCGCGGAGCCCCATCCGTTCCAGGAAGTAGTTCGTCGTCCGATACAGGATCGCACCTGTTTCGGGCTCGGATCCGGCCTCTTCCACCAGTCCTCGCTGTACCAGGGTACGCATCACACCGTCACAGTTCACACCGCGGACGGCCGAGACCCGCGATCTGGACACCGGCTGACGGTAGGCGACGACCGCCAGGGTCTCCAGCGCGGCCTGGGTGAGCCGGGCCTGCTGGCCGTCCAGGACGAAGCGGTCGACGGCCGCGGAGCAGGCGGCCCGGCTGTAGAAGCGCCAGCCGCCGGCGACGTGCCGCAGGTCGAAGCCGCGCCCCTGGGCGGTGTACTCGGCGGACAGCCCGCGCAGGGCGTCGGCGATCTCGGCCCGGGGCCGCTCGAGCACGACGGCCAGCCGGTCCTCGGCCACCGGTTCCTCGACGACCATCAGGATCGCCTCCAGCTCGGCCCGCAGCCCGACGCCGGGCTCGCCGGCGTCCTCGGTCGCTGCCGGGACCGGCGGCACGTCGGAAGTCGGCGGACCCGACTTCTGGTGCACCACGCGCGCCTCGGCCACGGGCACGCCGGCACCGTGCGCCCCGGCCACCGGTTCCGCCGCCCGCTCCGGCTCGTCCAGCACGAGCTCGAAGGCCGGCTCCAGCCACTCCTCGGCCCGCGGCCGCCCGGGCAGCCCCAGCCGGCGGCGCTGCGGCCGCCCGCCACCGTCCGCAGACGTCTCCGTCACCCGTCCTCCTCCTTCTCCCCCGCCGGCCGGTCGAACTCGTCCGTGACCTCCACCGCGCCGCGTCCCGGCTCGGCCACCCACCGCACGGTCAGCTTCCCGAGCGCCTCCGGCTGCTCGAATGCGAGCGCCTGCTCGCGGTAGAGCTCCAGCAGCGCGAGGAAGCGGGCCACGACGACCAGGGTGTCCGGCGCGTCCGCGACCAGCCGCCGGAACGACGCCTCGCCCAGCTCCGTGAGCAGGGCCACCACCAGCCCGGCCTGCTCGCGCACGCTGACCGGCGGGGTGTGGATGTGGTCGACGTACACGACGGGCACCGGCTTGGGCTCCATCGCCTTCGCCGCGAGCTGCGCGAGCCGCTCCGCGCCGATGGTGATGACCACCTCGGGCAGCAGCTCTGCGTGGTGCGGCTCCAGCCCGGCGGTGCGCGGGCGCAGGCGCAGCTCGGCGGCCCAACGCTCCCCGAAGACCTCGGCCGCCCGCTTGTACGCCCGGTACTGCAGCAGCCGCGCGAAGAGCATGTCACGTGCTTCCAGGAGGGCGAGGTCCTCCTCGTCCTCGACCTCGGCGGCGGGCAGCAGCCGCGCGGCCTTGAGGTCGAGCAGGGTGGCGGCGACGACGAGGAACTCGGTCGCCGCGTCGAGGTCCCAGTCCGGTCCCATGGCCCGGATGTGTGCGAGGAACTCGTCCGTCACGGTGGCCAGTGCCACCTCGGTGACGTCCATCCGGTGCTTGGCGATCAGGCCCAGCAGGAGGTCGAAGGGGCCCTCGAAGTTGTCCAGCCGCACCCGGAACCCGCCCCGCGACCCGTCGTCGGTCCCGGGGCTCGCGGGGGTGGCGGGCGGTTGGGTGGTGCCAGGCATGACGTTCCATCTTCACCCGGCCCCGGCGCCCGCCCCGCCCCGGGGCCGTCGACACGCCGTGAGCCCGGGCGCCCCGGAGACGCCCGCCGAGGCCCTGAGGGCCCTGGGGCCCCTAGCGGCCGCGCAGGCGCCGCACCAGGATGGAGGCCTCGCCGCGCTGCTCCAGGTCCGCCAGGACGACCGCGATGGCCTCCCGGACGATCCGCCCGCGGTCCACGGCCAGGCCGTGCTCGCCGCGCAGCACCAGCCGGGTGTGCTCCAGGTCCATGAGCTCCTCGGCGGACACGTACACGGTGATCTTCTCGTCGTGCCGCTCGCGCCCGCTGGGCCGCCGCGGCGCGCGGCCGCGCGGGCGGGCCCGTCCGGCGGTGCCCACCTGCTCCTCGGCGGTGCCGGCGTGCCGGGCGGCCGCCGGGGCGCCGGCCGGGGCGGCGGCGGCGCCGCGGCCGCCCGGGGCCCCTGCGGAGCGCTGCACGGGCGGCTGCGCGGGCGCCGGGACGGTGGCGGCCGGCTGGTCCTGCGGGGACGGCCGGCGTCCCGTCTCGCCGGTTCCCTGGGCGTCCTGCGTGCCCTCGGCGCCCTCGGCGCCGTCCGTGCCGTTGCCGGTCCGCGCGGTCTCCGGTCTGGATGCCTCGGCGGCCGGACGCGGCGCGAGGGACGGCGACAGCGCCATCCCGCCGGTGGTCCGGAACAGTTCGTCGGCACCCGGGAGACTCACTCGGCGGGGCGGCACCGGTCGAGCACCTCCCTGGCGAGCTGGCGGTAGGCGGCGGCACCGACCGAGTTGGTCGCGTAGGTGGTGATCGGCTCGCCGGCGACGGTGGTCTCCGGGAAGCGCACGGTCCGCCCGATGACGGTGTGGAAGACGTGCTCGCCGAACGCCTCGACGACGCGCGCGAGCACCTCGCGGCTGTGCACGGTGCGCGAGTCGTACATGGTGGCGAGGATGCCGTCCAGGCGCAGCTCGGGGTTGAGCCGCTCGCAGACCTTCTCGATGGTCTCGGTGAGCAGCGCGACGCCGCGCAGGGCGAAGAACTCGCACTCCAGCGGGACGATGACGCTGTGAGCGGCCGTCAGCGCATTGACCGTCAGCAGACCCAGCGAGGGCTGGCAGTCGATGATGACGTAGTCGTAGTCCGGCAGCAGGGGCTTCAGGGCGCGCGCCAGCGCGGACTCCCGGGCGACCTCGCTGACCAGCTGAACCTCGGCGGCGGAGAGGTCGATGTTGGACGGCAGCAGGTCCATGCCCGGCACGGCCGTCTTGAGCAGGACCTCATCGGCCGTCAGGCCGCGCTCCATGAGCAGGTTGTAGACCGTGACGTCGAGTTCCATCGGATTGACGCCGAGTCCGACCGAGAGCGCGCCCTGCGGGTCGAAGTCGACGAGCAGCACCCGGCGGCCGTACTCGGCCAGCGCGGCGCCCAGGTTGATGGTCGACGTGGTCTTGCCGACGCCGCCCTTCTGGTTGCACATCGCGATGATCTGCGCGGGGCCGTGCTCGGCCACCGGCGCGGGGATCGGGAAGTAGGGCAGCGGGCGGCCGGTGGGGCCGACCCGCTCGCGGCGCTGGCGCGCGGCGTCGGGGGCCAGCGTGGCGGCGTACTCCGGGTCCGGCTCGTACTCGGCGTCCGGGTCGTCGTAGGCGCCGTAGGCGAACTCGCCGTAGGCCAGGCCGTAGGCCGCCAAGTCGGCGTCGTGATCGGTCACCGTGGTCACCTGCGCTGTGTTCTGACGTGCTTCGAAGGTACGGAGTGCGACCGAGCCGACCTCGGCCGAGCCCACGGAGGGCTGCCGGGCCCCGGGCTCCTCACTCGGCTGGCCGGCGGTGCGTTCCGCCAGTCCTGGCTGACCACCCCCGGGAGCAAATGTCGACTCATTCACAAGTCGTCTTACCTCCTTGGGCATCCAGGACTCTATGTCGATTCGTCAGCGTGGCAGCAGCCGACGGTTTGCGACTCTAGGCCGTTCAAGGCGTTCGCAGCAACACAATCCACGGTAGTGGGCCTCATGTGTCGACTATCGGGCGGGCCGCTGTCAAGGGATGAGTGGCCTGTTGACCCTAACGTTTCTGCGCCGGGGTGCGGTGGGGTGACACGACCGACGGAAATTGACGACAGAGCGACCCGCCCACGCCACCGGCCGTTCACGCGCACGGCGAAGCCCCCGACCCGAGGGGAGAGGGTCGGGGGCGAACGACCGCCGCGCGGTCAGGGTGTTCAGGCGAGCACGCTCTCCAGGGACACCGACTCCAGGCCGAAGGCCTCGGCGACGGCCGGGAAGGTGATCTGGCCCTCGTGCACGTTCAGGCCCTTGGCGAGCGCCGGGTCACGGCGCAGCGCCTCCTTCCACCCGCGGTTGGCCAGCTCGACGACGTACGGCAGCGTCGCGTTGGTCAGCGCGTAGGTGGAGGTGTTCGGGACGGCGCCCGGCATGTTGGCCACGCAGTAGAAGACCGAGTCGTGGACCTGGAAGGTCGGCTCGGCGTGCGTGGTGGGACGCGAGTCCTCGAAGCAGCCGCCCTGGTCGATGGCGATGTCGACGAGCACGGAGCCCGGCTTCATGCGGGAGACCAGCTCGTTGGTGACGAGCTTCGGGGCCTTGGCACCCGGGATCAGCACGGCGCCGATGACCAGGTCGGCCTCGATGACGGCCTTCTCCAGCTCGAAGGTGTTGGAGACGATGGCCTTGATCTTCGTGCCGAAGATGCGGTCGGCCTCGCGCAGCTTGTTGATGTCGCGGTCGAGCAGGGTCACGTCGTAGCCCATGCCGATGGCGATGGTGGCCGCGTGCCAGCCGGAGACGCCACCGCCGATGACGACGGCCTTGGCCGGGTGGGTGCCGGGCACGCCACCGGGCAGCACGCCGCGGCCGCCGGCCGGACGCATCAGGTGGTAGGAGCCGACCTGCGGGGCCAGGCGGCCCGCGACCTCGGACATCGGGGCGAGCAGCGGCAGGGCGCCGTTGCCGAGCTGCACGGTCTCGTAGGCGATCGCGGTGGTGCCGGACGCGACGAGCGCGTCGGTGCCGGCGCGGTCGGCCGCCAGGTGCAGGTACGTGAAGAGGGTCTGGCCCTTGCGGAGGCGGTGGTACTCCGAGGCGATGGGCTCCTTGACCTTCAGCAGCAGGTCGGCGGTGGCCCACACCTCGTCGGCGGTGGGGAGGATGGTGGCACCGGCGGCCACGTACTCCTCGTTGGGGATCGAGGAGCCGACACCGGCGTTGTCCTCGATGTAGACCTCGTGTCCGTTGCGGACCAGCTCATGCACGCCGGCGGGCGTGATGGCCACGCGGTACTCGTGGTTCTTGACCTCGCGGGGGATGCCGACCTTCACGGCTAAACACGTCCTCTTGCCATGGGGGTCCCTACCGGAGAAGACCGGCGGGCGCCGCGCACGGGGGGAAGCCTCCGGGGGCAGCCCGGGGCATGGATCGCTGCGCGACTGAGTTCGAGTGTAATGAAGCCCAGTCGGCGTGTCAGCCTTCCAAAGTGACTAATTTTGCCGGACACATTGGCAGGTTCGTAGGCTTCCGCCTCGATCTTCCCGTCAAAGAAGTCCGAACCGGACATCTAAGACAATACCCCTGAACCGCCGCTCACCACCCGGTGTGGAGGCGTTCGCGCAGGTCCGCCAGACTGGCCCCGACGGCCTCCTGGCCCCGTTCGTCGCCGAGCCTGCGCAGCACCGCCAGGGCGGCGCGGTACTCCCGCTCGGCCTCCTCGAAACGGCGCTGGGCGGTGTGCGCCTCGGCCACCCGGGCGAGCAGCCGGGCCTCCGCCGCGTGCTCCCCCATCGACTGCCGCAACCCGAGTGCCCGCCCGTACCAGTCGGCGGCGCGCACGGCGTCCCCGAGCGCCCGGTGGCACCCGGCCGCGCCCTCCAGCGCCCGCGCGCAGAGCGGCTGGTCGCCGACGCTGCGGGCGTGCTCCAGGGCGGCCCGGTAGTGCGTCCCGGCGAGCTCCCAGCGCCCGGCGGCGGCCTGCAGGTCGCCCAGGTTGAGCAGCGCGGCCGAGGCGCGCCGGGGCCGGCCGTTGCGCTCGGCGACGGTCAGCACCAGCTCGTGCAGCCGGTGGAGGTCGGCGGGCGCGGCGCCGCCGGTGAGCGGCAGCGCCCGCAGCAGCGCGGTGACCAGCCGCCCGGCCGAGCCGTCGAGGTCGCCCTGGCCGATCGCGTCGCCGACGGCGCCGAGCAGGAGGTCCCGCTCGCCGAGCAGCCACTCCCGGGCGTGCGCGGCCGAGCGCAGCCGCAGCGCGGCGGGCAGCGGGTCCGGTGCGGGGCCGCCGGCCGGGTCGAGCAGCGCCCGGGCCGACTCGGTGAGCCGGACCATCCGTTCCAGCAGCCTGGCCCGGGCGAGCTCGGTCTCGGCGGGCCGGTCCTCGTGCTCGCGCAGCCGGACGAGCCGCGGGTAGAGCCGCGCCGGCACCCGGTAGCGCGGCGTGCCGTCGGGGGCCGGCGGCTCCTCGGCGAGCAGTTCCCGCCCGGCGAGCGCGGCCAGCGTCGCGGCGGCGTCCGGTACCGGGCAGCCGACCAGGGCGGAGGCGGTGCGGGGGTCGGCCGTCTGGGCGGGGGCCAGCGTGAGGGCGCGCAGCATCCGCGCCTGGGCGGCCGGCAGCGTGCGGTACACCAGGGTGAACGCGCCGACCAGCGGGTCGTTGTCGGGGACGGGCACCGGCTCGGCGGGCTCGGGGGCGGGCTTGACCCAGGCCGCCGGGTCCGTGGCCGGTTCGGCGGGAGGTTCCGGCGCCACGGCGGCGCCGTCGGCCCCGGCACCCTTCGCGTCATCGGGGCTGTTGGTCCCCTTGCCCGCCCTGACTCCCCTGTCGGTCTTCGCGCCCTTCGGGGCCGCCGCCTTCTCCTCCTTCTTCCCGTCGTCCACGACACTCTTCACGACACTCTTCGCGGTCCCCTTCGCCCCGTCGTTCGGAGCGTCCTTGCCGCCGTCCCTCGCGGCCTTGTTCCGGTCCGCCGGCGGCCGGGCCCCCTCCTCGCTCAGGACGCCCGCGAGCTCGCGCGCCGCGTCCGTGACGGCCGTCTTCGGGTTGCCGCGCAGCCACCCGGCCATCAGCCGCAGCGCGGCCGGGCGGGCGGCACAGGCCTCGGCGAGGTCGGCGCCGCCGACCGGGTCGCAGGAGAGCCGGGTGCCGCCGACCAGGTCGGCGAGCAGCTCGCCGGAGGCCTGCCGGTCGAGCCCGCCGAGGATGACGGGGTCGATGTCCTCGATGCCGGTGAGCGGCCCGGCGGTGGTGGCGAGCACCAGGCAGCCGGGCTCGTCGGCGAGCAGCGGCCACAACTGCCCGGCGTCCCGGACGTCGTCGAGCAGCAGCAGGACCCTGCGGCCGGTCAGGGCCTCGCGCAGCGCGACGCAGGCCGGCTCGTCGCGCCCGTCCTCGGTCGCGCCGGGCAGCGGCACGTCCGCGTCCGGGTCGAGCTGCTCCAGCAGGAGGCGGGCGGCGCGGGCGGGCGGCACCCGCGCGCCGTCGGGCGCGGACAGGCGGGTGAAGAGCACGCCGTCGGGGTAGTCCGCGGCGACGGTGCGGGCGAAGCGCACGGCGAGCGCGGTGCGGCCCGAGCCGGGGCGCCCGGCGAGCACGAGCACCGGGCTGCGGCCGGCGGCCGGGCGGGCCGCGGCGGCCCGCAGCGCGGCCAGTTCGGCGCGCCGCCCGGCGAACACCGTCGGGCCCGCCGGCAGCCGCTCCACACCGGGCACGGACCCGGCGGGCACTCCGGGGCCGGCGTCCATCGTCACCGTCTTCCTCGCCACCCGTGCCCACTCCCGACATCGTCCGGTGCTCAGCGCACGCGGCCCGGGACGGACCGCCTGTCTGCGAAGCGTAGTTCGGCCGTCCGGCCCGGCCGAGGTGACATCCGGTCGTACGAACCGGCAAATCACCCCGCCGGATCAACGGGAGCGCCGGGAGCGCCCCGGGAGGGCCGGCTCAGGCCTCGAAGGGCCGGGCCGGCCAGGGCGCCTCCGGCGGGCGCAGCGCGTCCAGCCCGCCGGGAGTCGTCAGCGCCGCGTGCACGGCGAGCGTGCCGGTGATCAGCGTCGGGTTGTGCAGCCGCCCGGCCTGGATCAGCCGGATCAGCTCGGGCACCGGCACCCGGGCCGTCTCGATCTCCTGCTCCTCGCCCTCGGCCGAGTAGCGCTCGCCCTCGGCGTCGGACAGGTCGGTCGCGAGGAACATCCGCAGCGCCTCGTCGGTGCCGCCCGGGGAGGTGTAGTAGTCGGCGAGCACCCGCCAGGTGCCGGCCTCGACGTGGGCCTCCTCGTACAGCTCCCGCTTGGCCGCGTGCCACGGGTTCTCGCCGGGAACGTCGAGCAGGCCGGCCGGCAGCTCCCAGAGCCGCTGGCGGACGGGGTGGCGGTACTGGCGCAGGATCAGCACCCGCTCCTTGTCGTCCAGGGCGAGCACCGACACCGAGCCGGGGTGGGTCTGGTAGTCGCGGCGGGCCCAGCTGCCGTCGGGCATCCGGACCTCCTCGCTGCGCACGCCGGTGACCCGGCCCTGGAACGGCGTCCGGCCCTCCCGGACCTCCCACTCCTCGGCCGCGTCGGCGATCACCCGGTCGCTGCTGTCGTCCATCGCTCTCCCCTTTTCGTCAGTACGACACAATCTAACGCCGGACGGCGGCCCCGCGGGAATCGCGGGGCCGCCGTCGGGTGAACGACCGGGACCGAGGAGGGTGTGACTACTCGGGCGCCGCGGTCTTGATCGCGATGGCCGCCTTGACCAGGCCCGCGAACAGCGGGTGCGGGCGGGTCGGACGGGACTTCAGCTCCGGGTGGGCCTGGGTGGCCACCAGGTACGGGTGCACCTCGCGCGGGTACTCGACGTACTCGACCAGGTCGCCCTTGGGCGAGAGGCCGGAGAACTGCAGGCCGGTCTTCTCCAGGTCCGCGCGGTAGGCGTTGTTGACCTCGTAGCGGTGGCGGTGGCGCTCCTCGACGTACTGCTCGCCGCCGTAGACCTCACGGACGATCGAGCCCTCGGCGAGCTTGGCCGGGTAGAGGCCGAGGCGCATGGTGCCGCCCAGGTCGCCCTTGCCGTCGACGATCGCCAGCTGCTCGGCCATGGTGGAGATCACCGGGTGCTTGGCGGCGGCGTCGAACTCGGTGGAGTTGGCCTCCGGCAGGCCGGCCAGGTTGCGGGCCGCCTCGATGACCACGCACTGCAGGCCCAGGCACAGGCCCAGCAGCGGGACCTTGTTCTCGCGGGCGAAGGTGATGGCGCCGACCTTGCCGTTGACGCCGCGGTCGCCGAAGCCGCCGGGGATGCAGATCGCGTCCACGTCGCCGAGCTGGTCGCGGGCGCCCTCGGGCGTCTCGCAGTCGTCGGACGTGACCCACTTGATCTCGACCCGGGCGTTGTTGGCGAAGCCGCCGGCGCGCAGCGCCTCGGTCACCGACAGGTAGGCGTCCGGCAGGTCGATGTACTTGCCGACCAGGGCGACCTTGACGATGTGCTGCGGCTCGTGGACGCGGCGCAGCAGGTCGTCCCAGGTGGTCCAGTCCACGTCGCGGAACGGCAGGTCGAGCCGGCGCACCACGTAGGCGTCCAGGCCCTCGCCGTGCAGGACCTTGGGGATGTCGTAGATCGACTTCGCGTCGATGGCCGCGACCACGGCCTCCTCGTCCACGTCGCACATCAGCGAGATCTTGCGCTTGATGGCCTGCGGGACCTCGCGGTCGGCGCGCAGCACGATCGCGTCGGGCTGGATGCCGATGTTGCGCAGCGCGGCGACGGAGTGCTGGGTCGGCTTGGTCTTGAGCTCGCCCGAGGGGCCGATGTAGGGCAGCAGGGAGACGTGCACGAAGAACACGTTGTCCCGGCCGACCTCGTGGCGGACCTGGCGGACGGCCTCCAGGAACGGCAGCGACTCGATGTCGCCGACGGTGCCGCCGACCTCGGTGATCACGACGTCGACGTCCTCGGTCGCCATGCGGCGGATCCGGGACTTGATCTCGTTGGTGATGTGCGGGATGACCTGGACCGTGTCGCCCAGGTACTCGCCGCGCCGCTCCTTGGCGATCACGGTGGAGTAGACCTGGCCGGTGGTCACGTTGGCCGAGCCGTGCAGGTTGGTGTCCAGGAACCGCTCGTAGTGGCCGATGTCCAGGTCGGTCTCGGCGCCGTCGTCGGTGACGAAGACCTCACCGTGCTGGAACGGGTTCATGGTGCCCGGGTCCACGTTGAGGTACGGGTCGAGCTTCTGCATCGTGACGCGCAGTCCGCGGGCCTTGAGCAGGGCGCCGAGGCTGGAGGCGGTGAGCCCCTTGCCGAGCGAAGAGGCGACACCCCCGGTGACGAAGAGGTGCTTGGTCGTCACGGCGCGGCCGTTCGCTGCCTTGCCGGAATGGGGCTGTGCCAAGAGGGGGCTCCCGTGGGTCGCGAGTCGAAAGTGACGTGGGTGGGGGCTCACCGGCTCGCCGGGCGACGAGGGGGTGCGGTGTGAGGCACGGCACCCGAAGAGTCGTCGGTTCGGCTGGTCCGGGGCGTTTGATCCCACCGGTCCACGGGATACCAGGGTATCAGTGACCCGACCCGGACGCCTTCCCGGCCGCTCGCACCGGCGTCACGGCGCACGCGGGGCGCACCACCGGCGCACCGTACGGCGCATCCGTCACACCGGTCGCACACCTGCCGGACCGGGCCACGCCGGCACTCCCCGACTGGGCCATGACGCCCCCTCCTGGCGGACCACCCGGAAGTGATCCGTCCGGACCATCCTGCACGCCTCCTCCGCGATGCACGGCATTTCCCCCGAATTGTGGCGCCACACGGGGCTGCGTCCGCGTGCTTCGCCCCTTTCGTCCGTCGTAAGCTGCACGGACGCATCGCCGACAGCACGAGCACGCGGAGGGCGTGGGAGGGTCAGGACGCTCCCGGTCCCCGATGCGCGACCGGACCTCTCCGTAATCCAGCTCCTCCCCCACCCACCCCGGGGCTCCACCGAGCCCCGCGCGGACACTCCGGCAAGGCCCGCCACCACCCACCGGCGAGCCGGACGGTCCGGGGTGGGCCTCCGGCCCCGCAGACCGCTCGCTCCCCTCGGATCGCCGATGCGTCGTGACCACATTGCGAACTGGAGATCCACGTGGCCGGCCGTATCGAGGACTACGCACTCATCGGGGACATGCAGACCGCCGCCCTGGTCAGCAGGGACGGGGCGGTCGACTGGCTGTGCCTGCCCCGCTTCGACTCGCCGGCCGTGTTCGCCGGCCTGCTGGGCACCGATGAACACGGCTTCTGGCGGATCGGCCCGGCCGAAGCCGTCGCGACCGAGGTCCCCGGCGCCACGGCCGTCCCGGCACCGCTCACCGGCCGGGTCCGCTTCGCCGACACGGCCGACCTGCGGATCCCCCCGCCCACCGCCGCCGCCCCCGCCGTGCCCGCCGACCGCCGCCGCTACCGGGGCGACTCGCTGATCCTGGAGCAGGAGTGGGACGCCCAGGGCGGCACCGTCCGGGTGATCGACTTCATGCCGCCGCGCCCGCTGGCCGGCAAGGACGCCGTCCCCCAGGTGATCCGGATCGTCGAGGGCGTGGCCGGCACCGTCCGGATGCGCTCGGCGGTGCGGATGCGCTTCTCCTACGGCCGCATCGTGCCCTGGGTGCACCGGGTCGAGCAGGCCGACGGCGGGCACCGCACCGTCGCCGTCGCCGGGCCCGACTCGGTCTGGCTGGACGGCGAGGCCGACACCTACGGCCGCAACCTCACGACCTACGCCGACTTCACCGTCGCCGCCGGCGAGCGGATCGCCTTCGCCCTCACCTGGCAGGCCTCCCACCTGGACGCGCCGAACGTCCCCGACGCCGAGGGGCTGCTCGACGCCACCGCCGACTTCTGGCACGAGTGGGCCGAGCAGTGCACCTACCAGGGCCCCTACCGCGAGGCCGTCATCCGCTCGCTGATCACCCTCAAGGGCCTCACCTACGCCCCCACCGGCGGCATCGTCGCCGCCCCCACCACCTCCCTGCCCGAGGACATCGGCGGCGAGCGCAACTGGGACTACCGCTACACGTGGCTGCGCGACGCCGCGATCACCCTCTCCTCGCTCCTGCGCACCGGCTACCGCGACGAGGCCAAGGCCTGGCGCGAGTGGCTGCTGCGCGCGGTCGCCGGCGACCCGGAGAACCTGCAGATCATGTACGGCATCGCGGGCGAGCGCGAGCTCACCGAGTCCTCGCTGGACTGGCTGCCCGGCTACGAGAACTCCCAGCCCGTGCGGATCGGCAACGGCGCCGCGGGCCAGCTCCAGCTCGACGTCTACGGCGAGGTCGTCGAGGCCCTGCACCTGGCCCACATGACCGGCCTGGTGCGCAACGACCACGCCCACCACCTCCAGCTGCGCCTGATCGGGTACCTGGAGGACCACTGGCAGAACCCGGACGAGGGCATCTGGGAGGTCCGCGGCCCGCGCCGGCACTTCGTCCACTCCAAGGTGATGGCCTGGGTCGCCGTCGACCGCACCATCAAGCTGCTGGAGCAGACCCCCGAGGACGCCCCCGACGACGACCAGCTGGAGCGCTGGCGCGAGCTGCGCGACACCATCCACCGGGACGTCTGCGAGAAGGGCTACGACCCCGAGCGCAACACCTTCACCCAGTACTACGGCGGCAGGGAACTGGACGCCTCGCTGCTGCTCATCCCCCAGGTCGGCTTCCTCCCGCCGGACGACAAGCGCGTCATCGGCACCATCGAGGCCATCCAGCGCGAACTGTCCACCGAGGACGGCTTCGTGCTGCGCTACCCCACCCACGACGAGAGCGGCAACAACGTCGACGGCCTCTCCGGCCACGAGGGGGCCTTCCTCGCCTGCTCGTTCTGGCTGGCCGACGACCTCGCCATGATCGGCCGGGTCCAGGAGGCCCGCGAGCTGTTCGACAAGCTGCTCGGGCTGCGCAACGACCTCGGCCTGCTCGCCGAGGAGTGGGACCCGCGCGAGAAGCGCCAGGTCGGCAACTTCCCGCAGGCCTTCAGCCACGTCCCGCTGATCGACACCGCGCTGCGCCTGACCGCCTGCGGCGGCGCCTACCTGTCGGCCCAGCCCGACGGCCTCGCCGGCGAGCGGGTGGAGCAGGCGACCGTCTGACCGGCCCCGGTCAAGCCCGCTGGACCAGCTCGTCGTAGGTGCTCAGCACCTGGGCGACGGTGGCGGCCTCGTCCGGCCAGGTCTCGGCCTGCTGGCGGCCGGCCGCCACCAGCCGCTCCCGGCGCCGCGGATCGGCCAGCAGCTCGCGCACGGCCCGGCCGACCGCGGCCGGGTCACCGGCGGGCACCAGCACGGCCGCGTCGCCGACCAGTTCGGGGATCCCGCCGACGGCGGTGGCGACCACCGGCACGCCGGCCCGCATCGCCTCCTGGACGACCAGCGAGCGGGCCTCCCAGCGGCTGGAGACGACCACGACGTCGGCGGCCGACAGCAGGTCGGGCACGTCGGTGCGGTAGCCGAGCAGCCGCACCGGCAGCTTCTCCGCGGCGACCCGCTCGCGCAGCGCGCCCGCCTCCGGGCCGTCCCCGGCGAGCAGCAGCAGCGGCTCCGGATCCAGCGCGGACAGTTCGCGGGTGGCGTCGAGCAACAGCCCGAAGGCCTTCTGCGGGACGAGCCGGCCGACCGCCAGCACCAGCGGCCGGTCCGGGCCCCCGCCGAGCAGCGCGGCCCGAGCCGAGGCCCGGTCGAGCCGTCCCTCGGGCATCGGCGGGGCGGCCACCGGGCCGAGCCGGGCGTCGGTGGCACCCAGCTCGCGGGCCCGGGCGACGAGGTCGGAGGAGGCCCCGAGGACGAGGTCGGCGGCGCGCGCCACCCGGCGCTCCATGAGCCGCTGGAGGCGGCGCTCCATGCCGGTGGCCAGCAGCGCGTGGTGCGAGGTGACCACCAGCGGCGTCTCCGGGCGCAGGCCGGGGAAGCGGCCGGCGGTGCGCAGCGCGAGGTCGGAGAGCAGCCCGGCGCGCAGGCCGTGGGCGTGCACCACGTCGGCGCCGGTGAAGGCGCGGCGCAGTTCGCCGATGGCGGTGGCGTCGCTGCGGGCGCCCGCGGTGGGGGTGATGTCGACGGTGTGGAACCGGGCGCCGGTGCGGGAGAAGCCGAACAGCGCGTCCGTGCCGGCCGGGGCGCAGACCGTGACGCCGACCCCGTGCGCGACCAGGCCCTGGGCGAGGGAGCGGACATGGGCACCGATCCCGCCGGTGCTGGCGGCCAGGACGAGCACCACGTGCAGCTGGCCCGGCTCGGGGACGGCCGGGGTGACCCGGGCGGCGGAATGGTCCACGTCGTCTCGCATCCGACTCGATCAGGTTCGCGCGCCCCGCTGCGGGGGTTGCCCGCCGGCGGCGCTCGGGACTGGAAAGCCAGTGTCCAGCCGCCACCATGCCAGGTCGGCGGCCCTCTTGGACAGTCGGCGCCACCGGGGCGCGTCGTCGTGCCGCGAGGACCGCCGGACCCGGGCGAAGGGGGCGGCTAGCGCCGGCGCGGGGCCCGGGCGGCGGCCAGCAGTTCCTCGGCGTGGGCGCGGCCCAGCTCCGAGTCCTCCAGGCCGGCCAGCATCCGGGAGAGCTCCCGCACCCGCTCCTCGTCGTTGAGCACCTTGACGCCGCTGCGCGTCACGGTGCCGTCGTTGGTCTTCTCCACGACGAGGTGCCGGTCCGCGAAGGCGGCGACCTGCGGGAGGTGGGTGACGACCACGACCTGGGCGGACTCGGCCAGCTTGGCGAGCCGGCGGCCGATCTCGACGGCGGCCTTGCCGCCGACGCCCGCGTCCACCTCGTCGAACAGGTAGGTGGGGACGGGGTCGGCGCCGGCGAAGACCACCTCGACGGCGAGCATCACCCGCGACAGCTCACCGCCGGAGGCGCCCTTGGCGATCGGGCGGGGCTGGGCGCCGGGGTGCGGGGCGAGCAGCACCTCGACCTCGTCCACGCCGTGCGGGCCGTAGGCGACGGTGCGGCCGTCGATTTCGATCCCGGCGAGGTCGTCGACCAGGGAGATCGCGAAGGTCACCCGGGCGTGCGGCATGGCCAGTTCGGCGAGTTCGGCGGAGACGGCCTCGGCGAAACGCCCGGCGGCGGCGTGCCGGGCGGCCGACACCTCGGCCGCGAGTTCGGCCAGCTCGGCGCGCAGCTCGGTCTCCCGGGCACCGAGCTCGTCGATCCGGTCGTCGTCGCCGTCGAGTTCGGCGAGCCGGGCGGACCCGGCCTCGGCCCACGCGAGCACCTCGGCGAGGGTGTTCTCCGCGCCGCCGTACTTGCGCAGCAGCTGGGCCAGCGCGGCCCGGCGGTCCTCGACGGCGGCCAGGCGCACCGGGTCGGCGTCCAGGTCGTCCGCGTAGCCGGCCAGGTCGCCGGCCACGTCGGCGAGCAGGTAGCCGACCTCGTTGAGGCGGTCGGCCAGGGCGGCCAGCCGCTCGTCGTGGTGGCGGACGGCGTCCAGGGCGCGGCGGGACTGCGCGAGCAGGGTGCCGGCGTCCAGCGCCTCCGGGTCGGCAGGGTCGCCGGCCAGGGCGGCGTGGGCGAGGGCCGCGGCGGAGGACAGCGCGTCGGCGTGGCCGAGGCGCTCGGCCTCGGCGGACAGCTCGACGTCCTCGCCGGCCACCGGCTCGGCGGCGGCGATCTCGTCCAGCCCGAAGCGCAGCAGGTCGGCCTCCTGGGCGCGCTCGCGGGCCCTGGTGGTCAGCTCCTCCAGGGTCGCCGAGACCTCGCGCAGCGCCCGGTAGGTCTCCCGGTAGCGCGCCAGCGGCTCGGCGACCGTCTCGCCCGCGTACCGGTCGAGCGCGCCGCGCTGGCGGGCCGGGCGCAGCAGCCGCTGCTGGTCGGTCTGTCCGTGCACCGCGATCAGGTCCTCGCCGAGTTCGGCGAGCAGCCCGACCGGCACGGACCGGCCGCCGACGTGCGCCCGCGAGCGCCCCTCGGCGGAGACGGTGCGGCTGATCAACAGGGCGCCGTCGTCCAGTTCGGCCCCGGCCTCGATCGCGCGGGCTGCCACCGGGGAGCCGGCGGGCAGTTCGAGCCGGCCCTCGACGACGGCGCGTCCGGTGCCGTTGCGCACCAGCCCCGGGTCGGCCCGGCCGCCGAGCAGCAGGCCGAGGCTGGTCACCACCATGGTCTTGCCTGCGCCGGTCTCACCGGTCACGGCGGTGAAGCCGGGGGCCAGTTCGACCACCGCGTCGTCGATGACCCCAAGATCCCGTATCCGCATCTCGTCCAACACGGAGACGACCTTACGAGGTTCCACCCCCGGCGCGCGACGAGCGGCAACGGCGCGCGGCAACTCCGTGCCCGGAAGTTCATCCCTTCCGGGAGGTTCGCCCCGGGCCCGGCACGGTGCACCAGGGCAGGAAGAGCTGCACCAGCGGGCCGATGGCCAGCGCGTACACGACGGTGCCGACCCCGGCGGTGCCGCCGAGGAGGATCCCGGCGGCGAGCACCGTCAGTTCGATGCCGGTGCGGATGAGCCGCAGCGAGCGGCCGGTGCGCCGGTGCAGGCCGGTCATCAGGCCGTCGCGCGGGCCCGGGCCGAGGCGGGCGCCGATGTAGAGGCCGCTGGCCAGTCCGTTGAGCAGGACCGCGGCGGTCATCAGGGCGATCCGGGCGGGCAGCGCGCCGACGCCGCCGACGACGGTGAGGGTGAGGTCCATGGCGGCGCCGATCACCAGCACGTTGGCGACGGTACCGAGGCCCGGCCGCTGGCGCAGCGGGATCCACAGCAGGAGGACGAGCGCGCCGCAGATCGTCACCCAGGCGCCGACGGTCAGGCCGAGGACGCGCTGGAGTCCCTGGTGCAGGACGTCCCAGGGATCGAGGCCGAGGCCGGAGCGGAGCATCAGCGCCATGCTCGCGCCGTACAGCGCGAGGCCGCCGAAGAGCTGCGGGAGGCGGCGGCCGAGCGCGTGGGTGTCGCCGAGCACGCGGACGGCGAGCGGGGTCCGCCCGGACGGGACGGCGGTCGGGGTCGCGGTGGTGGCCAATGGTGCTCCTGCGGTGGTGCCGCACCCCGGGGGACGGCCCCGGCGGTGGCGGCCTCGACGGCCGCCCTGTCATGATGAGCGGGCCAAACAGGCCCGCTCCAGGGCCAATTCCGAGCAAGTGGACTGATCACCCATGGCCGACTGGCACACCACCGTCACTCCCCCGGCGCTCGCCCGGCTGCTCTCCACCGCGCGGCTGCCCACCCCGGCCCCCGCCCGCCGGCCCGCCTACCGCACCCTGGCCGACCAGATCCGGCTGCTGGTCACCGAAGGCCGCCTGCCGGTCGGCGCCCGCCTGCCCGCCGAACGCGAACTCGCCGCCGCCCTGTCGCTCAGCCGCACCACCGTCGCCACCGCGTACGAGGCGCTGCGCACCGACGGCTACCTGCGCAGCCGCCGCGGCTCCGGCAGCTGGACCACCCTGCCCGAGGGCGCCCCGCCGCCCAGCGACGCCCTGCACCCCGTCCCGCCGGACGAGCAGAACCGCACCCTGGACCTCGGCGTCGCCGCCCTGCCCGCCCCGCAGCCCTTCCTCGGCGAGGCCGCCGCCCGCGCCGTCGAGCAGCTGCCCCGCTACACCGCCGGGCACGGCCACTACCCCACCGGCGTCCCGGTGCTCCGCGAGGCCGTCGCCCGCCGCTTCACCGAGCGCGGCCTGCCGACCACTCCCGACCAGATCCTGATCACCACCGGCGCGATGGGCGGCCTCCACCTGCTCCAGCGGGTGCTGATCGGCCGCGGCGACCGCGTCGCCGTCGAGGCGCCCACCTACGCCCACACCCTCCAGGCCTTGCGGCTCGCCGAGGCGCGGCTGGTGCCCGTCCCTTACGCGTGGCCGGACGGGCCGCTGCGCGGGCCGCGCTGGGACCTCGCCGAGTGGCGCCGCGTGCTGCACGGCGCCGCGCCCCGGCTCGCCTACGTCCTGCCGGACTTCCACAACCCGACCGGCGCGCTGATCCCCGAGGAGCAGCGCCGCGAGCTGCTCGCCGCCGCCCGCACGGCCGGCACGGTCGTCCTGGTCGACGAGACCACCGCCGAACTCGGCTGGGGCGTGCCCCCCGACGCGCCGCTGCCGCGCCCGACGGCCGCGCTGGACCGGACCGCCCAGGTGGTCACCGTCGGCTCGGCGGGCAAGCTGCTCTGGGGCGGCCTGCGGATCGGCTGGGTCCGGGCCGCGCCCGCGCTGGTGCGCCGACTGGCCTCCGAGCGGGTCTACAGCGACGTCGGCACCCCGGTGCTGGACCAGCTGATCGCCGCCGACCTGATGGGCGAGCCGCTCCCCGCCATCCGCGCGCACCAGCTCGACCGGCTGCGGGCCACCGCCGACGCGTTCGGCGCGGAGCTGCCCCGCCGGCTGCCCGGCTGGAGCTACGCGCCGCCGCCCGGCGGCCTCTCGCTCTGGGTCTCCACCGACGGCCTGTCCGGCGCCGCGCTCGCGCTCGCCGGCGAGCGCGGCGGGGTGCGGATCGCCTCCGGCAACCGGTTCGGCGCGGACGGCGCGTTCGAGCACCACATCCGGATCCCGCTCACCGTACCCGCGCCCGGCGTGCCCGCCGCCGTCGAACGGCTCGCCGTCGTCGCCGCGCAGGCGGGCAGCGGCGGCCGGTTCGGCACGGCGGACGACAGCCAGCCGCTGGCCGTGTGACGCCGCCTCGGATCCCCCCCCGGATCAGCAGGGCGTGTTCGAGCGCCCGCGCCAACCCGTCACCGGCAGCGCGAACTTGGCCACCAGCCGGTCGGTGAACGGCGCCCGGTGCAGCCGCGCCAGCCGCACCGGCGTCTGCCCCCGACGCACCTCCACCCGCGCGCCGGCGGGCAGTTCGACCGAGCGCCGCCCGTCGCACCACAGCACGCCGTGCGGGGTCTTCGGCTGCACCTCGACCGCCAGCACCGAGTCCGGCGAGGTCACCAACGGACGCGCGAACAGCGCGTGCGCGGAGATCGGCACCATCAGCAGCGCCTCCACCTCCGGCCACACCACCGGCCCACCGCCCGAGAACGCGTACGCCGTCGAACCCGTCGGCGTCGCGCAGACCACCCCGTCGCAGCCGAAGTTGGAGACCGGACGGCCGTCCACCTCGGTCACCACCTCCAGCATCCGCTCCCGGGACGCCTTCTCGATCGAGGCCTCGTTCAACGCCCAGTCCTGGTGCACCACGTCGCCGTTGGTGCGGACGATGACGTCGATCGTCATCCGCTCCTCGACCTCGTAGTCGGCCTTCACCACGCGCTCGACCACGACCGCGAGGTCGTCCCGCTCGGCCTCCGCGAGGAAGCCCACCCGGCCCAGGTTGATCCCGAGCATCGGCAGCCCGTGCTCGCGCGCCAGCTCCGCCCCGCGCAGCAGCGTGCCGTCACCGCCCGCGACCAGGATCAGCTCGCAGCCGTCCGCCGCGCCCGGCCCGCCGGCGACCTTCTCGACCCCGTCCGGCAGGTCCAGGCCGACCGCCTCGGCGGCCAGCAGCCTGATCCGGACGCCCGCCTTCAGCAGCCCGTGCACCAGGCCCTCGACGCTGCGCAGCGCCGCCTCCCGGCCGGTGTGCGCGATCAGGAAGACCGTACGCTCTTCATCGCTCATGCCGCTGCCCTCTCCCTCACGCCTGCCGGGTCGCCCTCGGCCCGGTGCGGTCGCGTCACACAGCAATCACACAGCATGACGGACCCGACGTCCCCCGAGCACCCTATCGGGGGCCCTCCGCGACGGCCCGGTCCGCCTCCGCCGGGTCCAGTTGCGGGGCGTCCCGGCGCATCCACAGGAAGTACTCGACGTTCCCGGACGGCCCCGGCAGCGGGCTCGCGGTGACCGCTCGCACGCCCAGCCCCAGCTCCCACGCCTGCGCCGCGACCTGACGCACCATCTCTGCGCGCAGCTGCGGGCTGCGCACCACGCCGCCGCTGCCCAGGCGCTCCTTGCCGATCTCGAACTGCGGCTTGACCATCAGCACGAGGTCCGCGTCCGCGGCCGCACACCCGGCCAGGGCCGGCAACACCAGGCCCAGCGAGATGAACGACAGGTCACCTACCACCAGGTCGACCGGGGTGCCGCCGATCATCTCCAGGGTCAGCTCACGGACGTTCGTGCGGTCCATCACCGTCACCCGCTCGTCGCTCTGCAGCGACCACGCGAGCTGCCCGTAGCCGACGTCCACCGCGAGCACGCCGGCCGCGCCGGCCCTCAGCAGCACGTCGGTGAACCCTCCGGTGGACGCGCCCGCGTCCAGCGCCCGGCGGCCCTCGACCACCAGGCCCTGCGGCACGAACGCCGCGAACGCCCCGGCCAGCTTGTGGCCGCCACGCGACACGTAGTCGGGGTCGTTGTCGTCCTTGGCCACGACGACCGCCGCCGAGGTCTCCACCTGGGTGGCCGGCTTGGTCGCGGTGGTGCCGCCGACGGTCACCCGGCCCGCCGCGATCAGCTCGGACGCGTGCTCGCGCGACCGGGCCAGCTTGCGGCGGACCAGCTCCGCGTCGAGACGGCGTCGTGCCACTGCCACTGGTGTTTCAGCTCCTACGGGTCGTGCGGGTCGGTGGTGCGGGTCGTACGGGTGGTGCGGGTCAGTCCCCGTCGAGCGCGGCCAGCGCGTCGGCGAACCGCCGGTGAACATCTTCGTACACCGCGACGTGCGCCTCGGCGGGCACCCCGTCCAGCGCCTCCAGCCGGGCCAGCCCGGCGTCCACGGCGGGGTGGCCGGTCGGGGTCAGGTCGACGCCGAGCGGCTCGGGGGCGGCGCCCGGGGCGGGGACGTCAGGCATCGGGCTTCTTCGTGCTGGTGGCCTTGCGGACGGTGGTCCTCTTCGTCGCGGTGCGCTTGGCGGGCGCGTCGGCGGCGGCCGTCTTCTTGGCGGTGCTCTTCGCTGTGGCGGTCTTCTTGACGGCCGTCTTCTTCACGGCCGTCTTCTTCACCGCCGTGGCCTTCGCGGCCGTCTTCTTCGCGGCCGTCTTCTTGGCAGCGGGTTTCTTGGCAGCGGGCTTCTTGGCGGGCTCGGACCCGGGCTCGGACCCGGGCTCGGACGCGGACTCGGACGCGGACTGCTCGGCGGGAGCCTTCCCCACCGGCGCCTTACGGGCCGGCGAGTGCGCCGGCGCCACCGGCGGATCGACCTCGACCGGCTCGTCCACCTCCACCCGCTCCGCCGCCATCGGCTCGCCCACGGCACGGGCCGGCGGCTCGTGCCGCTGCTCCCAGCCGCGGCCGAACAGGCCGTCCGCACGCGGCGCCGGCACGGGCTCCTCGTCCTGCGCCGGCGCCGCGGGCCGCGCCACCGGGACGGCGTCCTCCTCGACCTCGCGCAGTTTGCTCTCCAGGTACGCCAGCACCACGCCGACCTTGGTCACCTGGTCGCCGACCCTCTCGAAGGCCTTCTCCACCTCGCCGCGCGCCACCCCGACGGCCAGGTCCACCCCGGCCCGCCCGGCGGTGACCGCCTCCTCCGCGAGGGTCTGCAGCTGCTTGGCCGACGGCGGGAACTGCCCGCCCAGCCGGCGTTCGACCTCGCCGACGTCGACCCCGGTCCGTTCCAGGATGGTGGCCGCCGTCCCGACGACCCGCTTGCCTACCTCCTCCACCACCACGGCCGCGGCCTCCACCACTCCCCGCACCGTCCTCGGCAGCATCCGGGTGCCTCCTTAGCGCCTGCGCGCATCGCTCCGTCGCCGTAGGCCCCCGGCCGGTACCGGGCGCCCCACTGACGACGCTACCGCCAAAACCCGCCTGCGGTACCGTGGCCCCGCGCCGGCCGCCGCCGTCGGCCACCGGAACCCGGGACGCCCAGGGAGGGGACCCACTGCCATGGCCAACGCCGAGGAGTGCCGCGAGGCACTGGAACAGCTCAGCCGGAACATGGCGAAGTCCACCGGCGACGTCCGCAAGGCCGCCGCCCTCGACCGCTCCCTCTCCTGCCGGATCACCGACCTCGACCTGACCTTCACCGGCCGCCTGCGCGACGGCCGGATCCAGGACGTCGTCTCGGCGCCCGGCGCCCCCGCCGAGAAGGCGGAGATCCGGCTCACCATGGCCAGCGACGACCTGGTCGCCCTCGTCGGCGGCGGGCTCAGCTTCGCCTCCGCGTGGGCGGGCGGCCGGGTCAGGCTGGAGGCGGGCTTCCGCGACCTCCTGCGGCTGCGCACCCTGCTCTGACCTGGCCGCCGCCCGAAGACGTCGAGGACGCCGAAGAGGTCAGAAGCCCAGCTCGGCGAGCGCCTTCCGCCCGTCGGCCGGCTCCCCGTCCGCGTCCAGCGCCGCCCAGGAGGCCGCGCACAGCGCCCGCAGGCCGTCCCAGCGGTCCGCCCCGGCGCCGTCCAGCCGCAGCACGCCCTCCTCGGCGCGCGCGACCCAGCCCCGGCAGGCGAAGCCGCCCTCGGCCGCCTCCACCGCCGGGTGCGGCTCCAGCAGGCCCCGCAGGTCCGCCGCGAGGTACGTCGGACGGTGCTCGACCGGGGCCGTGAGCAGCTGCGCCGCCGTCGTCACCCCGGTGAAGACCAGCAGGCTGTCCACCCCTCCGTTGAACGCGCCCTCGATGTCGGTGTCCAGCCGGTCGCCCACGACCAGCGGCCGCTCGGCCCCCGTCCGCAGCACCGTCTCCCGGTGCATCGGCGGCAGCGGCTTGCCCGCGACCTCGGGCTCCACCCCGGTCGCCGCGCGCACCGCCGCCACCAGCGTCCCGTTGCCGGGCGCGATGCCCCGGGCCGTCGGCACCGTCAGATCGGTGTTGGACGCCACCCACGGAAGCCCGCGCTGCACCGCGTACGACGCCTCCGCCAGCTGCGCCCAGCCGACCGACGGGTCGTAACCCTGGACCACCGCGAGCGGCTCCTCGTCGAGCGTCCGGACCGCCACCAGACCGCGCTCGGCCAGCGCCTCCTCCAGCCCGAGACCGCCCACGACCAGCACCTTCGATCCGGCCGGCACCTTCTCGGCGACCAGCCGGGCAGCGGCCTGCGCCGAGTTGATCACGTCGGCGGCCTCGGCCGGCACGCCCAGCTCGGTCAGGTGCCCGGCCACCACCCGGGGCGGCCGGGAGGCGTTGTTCGTCACGTACGCGAGGCGCATCCCGGTCGCGCGCGCGGCGGCCAACGCGTCCACGGCGTGCTCGATCGCGTGCGGTCCGGCGTACACCACGCCGTCGAGGTCCAGCAAGGCCGTGTCGTACGCCTCGGTGAGCGGGCGCTCGCTGCTCCCGGGGGCGGTCCGTCGCACGGGGGTGGCCGTCTCGGTCATGCCTGCTCTACCTCATTCACTGCGTCGTCGTTCACTGCGTCTGGTGCGTCGTTCACCGCGGTGGTCGTTCTCCTCGGTGGACGGGGCCGCCGGTCACGCGTCGTCGTCGACGCCGCCCGCGCTCCCGTCGCCGGCGCCGCCGGTGCCGCCGGTGCCGCCCGCCGGGGGCTCCAGGTACCCGGGCGCCCCGGGCAGCAGCGGGCCGAACGCCCCGGCACGGGCCGCCAGGGTGGCCCGGGTCTGCCGCAGCGCCGCCCGGTAGTGCTCGGCCTCCGGCCGCATCGCCACGGCCAGTGCCAGGTGCTCGGCGGACGTCTCGAAGTCGCCCAGCCGGGCCGCCGCGACGCCCCACCCGAACTGAGCGTAGTCGTCGGAGGGATCCGCCAGCGCCACGGCCTGGAAGTTCTCCAGCGCCGCCGCGTACGAACCCGCGTCGAACTGCGCCCGCGCCAGCGTCTCCCGGATGCTCCGCGAGTGCGGCTCGGCCGCCGCCGCCCGGGCCAGCAGTTGCTCGGCCGCCGCCGGGTGCCCCTGGGCCAGCAGCTTCCCGCCCCGGCGGAACCACTCGTACACGTCCCCGGCGGGCTCGCCCGGCCGCTGCGCCGGGACGCCGCCCGACCCGGTGACGCCGCCACCGGTGGCACCGTCCCCTGCGCCCGGCTCGACCGGAACGCCGTCGTCCACCTGGTTCCACCCGTCGTTCATGCCGTACCTCGCCCTCGTTCGCCCCTCGGTCGCCCACCCGTCCCACTGATCAGCACAGGTGTTCCGATCTCTCAACAACGCGTACCCGGTTACGATGCCCAGAATGAGCACCTCCAGTGCAGAAGACGGAGCCGAGACTCCGCAGGGCGGCCCCGGCGATCCCGGGCACGTCGCCACAGCAGGTCTGTCCCTGTCCCCGTTCAGGGGCCTGCGCTACGTCCCCGACCGGGTCGGCACGCTGGCCGCGGTCACCTCACCCCCGTACGACGTCGTCGACCCCGGCCGCCGGCTCGACCTGGAGACCGCCGACCCGCACAACGTGGTCCGGCTGATCCTGCCGCGTCCCGAGCCCGACGACAGCGGCGACCGCCCCGACCGCGACACCCGCTACCGGCACGCCGCCCGGCTGCTGCGCGACTGGCAGCGCGAGGGCGTCCTCGCCGCCGACCCCGAGCCCGCGCTCTACGTCTACGAGCAGCGCGTGCCCGCCACCGCCGACTCCCCCGAGCTGCTGCAGCGCGGCCTGATCGGCGCCCTCGCGGTCAGCGGCCGCGAGGGCGGCGTGGTCCTCCCGCACGAGGACGTGATGCCGCGGCCCGTCGCCGACCGGGTCGGCCTCATGCGCACCACCCGTGCCAACCTCGAACCGCTCCTGCTCACCTACCGGGGCAACGGCGGCGCGGCCGACGTCATCGAGCGCACCGTCCGCGACGAACCGCTGCTCACCACCGCCACCAGCGACGGCACCCACCACCGGCTCTGGGCCGTCACCGCACCCGACGACATCGCCGAGATCGGCCGCGACCTCGCCCGCTGCCGGGCCCTGATCGCCGACGGCCACCACCGCTGGGAGATGTACCTGCGCCTCCAGCGCGAGCACCGCCACCTGCCGCGCAGCCCGTGGGACCGCGGCATGGTCCTCCTCGTGGACACCGCCCGCTACCCGCTGCGCGTCCGGGCCATCCACCGGGTGCTCTACCGACTGCCGGTCGCCGAGGCCCTGGAGCGACTCGGCGACCAGTGGCAGGTCAAGGAGATCCCCGGCCCGCTCGCCTCCGCCCTCCAAGCGCTCGCCGAGCAGAAACGACACGGCGGCAACGGCTTCGTCCTGACCGGCGGCGACGGCGCCTTCTGGCTCGTCGGCGAGCCCGAGGAGGCCCTCCTCGACGCCACCGTGCCGCGCGACCGCCCCGAGGAGTGGCGCCACCTCGACGCGACCGTCCTGCACGCCACCCTGCTCGACCACACCTGGCACGTCCCCGACGGCCCCGACGACATCGGCTACCTGCACACCGCCGTCGCCGCCGAACGGGAGGCGGCCCGCACCGGTGGCACCGCCGTCCTGCTGCACCCGGTGCGCGAGAGCGTCGTGCGCAGGCTCGCCGAACAGGGCGTCACGATGCCGCGCAAGTCCACGTCCTTCGGGCCGAAGCCGGCCACCGGACTGGTGCTGCGCAACCTCGAACTGGGCTGACGCGCCCGGACCCTGACGCAGTGAGGCCCTGCCGCGCCCCGGAATCTCCCGGGGTGCGGCAGGGCCTCACTCGTCGGTCGCGCGTCAGCTCTTGGCGTCGGCCTCGGCCGCGTCGGCCTCGGTCTTCTCCTCGGCCTCGGCGTCGTTCGAACGCTCGGGCACCACGCCGTCGAAGTCCTCGTCGATCTCGAGGTCGTCCTCGTCGTAGTACTCCTCGACGTCCTCCTCGTCCTCGAAGATCACGCGGTCGTCGGACACGTCGCCGCCGCGCTTCTTCGCCGGGGCCTCGGCCTCCTCGGCCTCGTCCTCCAGCTCGGGGTCGAGCGCGTCCACGAACTCCACGCCGTCAATCTCGGCCAGCCGCTCGGAGGCGTTGGTCGAACCGTCGGTGTCGGCCTCGACCGCCTTCACGAACCACTCGCGGGCCTCGTCCGCCCGGCCGGCCGCGATCAGGGCCTCGGCGTAGGCGTACCGCAGGCGCGCGGTCCACGGGTGCACGGCGCTGGAGGCCAGCTCCGGGCTCTGCAGGGTCACCACGGCGGCGTCGAACTGCTCCATGTCGGTGCGCGCACCGGCCGCGACCAGGCGCATCTCGACCTGGCCGGCCTTGTCCAGCTGCTTCACCTCGGGCTCGCCGGCCATCGCCAGCGCCCGCTCCGGACGGCCAAGACCGCGCTCGCAGTCGGCCATGACCGGCCACAGGTCCGCACGACCGGTCATCCGGCGGGCGGCGCGGAACTCGGTCAGCGCCTCGGAGTAACGCTGGGTCATGTACGAGGCGAAGCCGGCCGCCTCGCGGACGGCCGCGACGCGCGAGGCCAGACGGAGCGCGACGCGCGAGTACTGGTACGCCTCCTCCGGCTCGCCGTCGAGCAGGCGGGCGACCATCACCAGGTTGCGGGCGACGTCGTCGGCGAGCGTCTTGGGCAGGCTCTTCAGCTCCTGGCGCACGTCCGCGTCCAGCTCGAAGCCGGTGACGTCCTCCGGGATCGGCAGGCGCTTGACGGGCTCGTAGTTGCCACGGCGGTCGTCGTAGTCGCGGCCGCCACGGTCGTCGCGGCGGTCGTCACGACGGCCCTCGAAGCGGCCACCGCGGTCATCGCGGCGGTAGCCGCCGCCACCCGGGCGGTCGTCGCGGCGGTAGCCGCCACCGGAGGGACGGTCGTCGCGGCGGAAACCGCCGCCCTGACGGTCGTCACGGTCACGGTTGAAACCACCCGACGGGCGGTCGTCGCGGCGGTA